>SLDI01000434.1:0-3332 GCA_007125385.1 Phycisphaeraceae bacterium
CCGGCCCCGCAATCGGATTCATATGGCGCGTCTTCGGATGACGCCGGATAGATGGTTGGACCGAACCCGCTCCCCCGCCACGCCGCCCGCTTGACAACGGCTTGCTCATAGATGGCACCCAACCCCCCGCATCGTTCGTCTGCTACATATCGGAGGTGCGTCCCGTGCTTCGTGCGCACCCTCGCCCAGCCCCTCCCGAAGGGAGGGGGGTAAGGGATCAGCCCGCGCCCCCGGCGGACAGCAGCTACCGCTTGCCCGGGTCGTCGGCGGCCGGTTCGCTCACGACGTGAGACGTGTCGGCCTCGAGCTCGGCGTGCCAGCGGGTTTCGCCGGCGTGGCGCACGAGCTTGAACAGGCCGGTGATGGGCGTGGGGGAGGAGTCGTCGCCCGGGTCGAGGCCGCGCAGCGCCGCGACCATGCCCTTGACCGACGCGCCGTGGCCGATGACCACCAGGTCGTCGCCGCCGGCGACCAGGCGATGGGCGGCCGCGGCGGCGCGTCGGCAGCAGTCGCGCCACAGCTCGGGGTAGCGCATCGGCGGGCTCTGGTAGCTCAGGTCCAGGCGCTCGAATCGCTCGTCGAGCTCGACGTGCGGCAGCAGCGGCGGCACGCCGTCGAACCACTCCGGGTGCAGCCACTCGCCGGCGCCGGCGTCGAGGCGCAGGGGCACGTCCAGGGCTTCGGCGATGGGGTGGGCGGTCTGGACGGTGCGGAGGAACGGCGAGGCGTAGACGGCCGCGACGCGGTGAGCGCTGCCGAGCTCGTCGGCGAGGCGTTGGGCCAGGCGCTGGGCCTCGTCGCGGCCCTGCTCGGCCAGCGGCGGGTCGAAGGGGCGCGCGGCGCGCCGCGGCCAGTCGGGGTTGGCGTGGTCGATGCGCGTGCCGTGGCGGGCGAGGTAGATCGTTTGCTCGATGGCGTTGGTCATCGCGGATCCTGTCGAGGGACATCCCGCCCTTCGCTCGCCCCGCTGCGCGGGACTCGCTCAGGACGGGCGTTAGCGCGTGGGGAGTGAGAGGTCGGTCACCCGGTTGCCTCCAGGTTGGCCAGGTGGATCATGATCTGCGCCAGGGCGCGGGTGAGTTGATCGAAGTAGGTGTGGCCTTTTTCGGCGGTGGCGGGGCGGGGGTCGCCTGAGCCGGTGTCCGGGTGAACGCGTGACCAGGGTCGCGGCGCCCACAGGCCGGGCTGGGCGACGTCGTCGAGCTCCCAGCGTCGGCGGGCGCCGGGGCCGGCGTGCTCGAGCTCGACGAGTTCGGGGCAAAGGTGCAGCAGCAGGCAGGTCTCCAGCTCGCCGGCGTGGTCGCCGGGGTCGTCGAAGATGGCGGCGGCGCGGTCGGGGATCATCTGCCAGAAGTTGGCGAGGACGACGAGGCTGTCATAGCGGGCGGAGATGTCGCGGATCAGCGGCTTGTGGTCGTTGCCGCCGTGGGCGTTGACGATGAGCAGTCGGCGGATGGACTGCTGGGCGAGGCTGCGGACGACGTCGTCGAGGATGGCGGTGGCGGTGGCGGTGGTGATGCTGATGGTGGCGACCTGGTCGAGTTGGGCCTCGTTGTTGCCGAAGGGGATGGGCGGGAGGACGACGACGCGGGCGCCGGCCTCGTGGGCCAGGCCGGCGGCGTGGCGGGCGAGGGAGCTGGCCTGGATGGTGTCGGTGGAGTGGGGCAGGTGGTAGTTGTGGGCCTCGGTGGCGCCCCAGGGGAGGATGGCCAGGCGGGGCTCGTGGTCATGGAGCTGGCGGTAATTGGCTTCTTCGAGCAGGTAGGGCCGCGGGGACATTGGGCAGATCCTGTGGTCGGGGGGGCTCGGGGCTGGGCAGGCCAGTCTACCGCGCCGGGCGAGCCGGGGCCCCGTGCCGGTGGCGGCGGCGGCGGAGGGTCGGGTGAAGGGATGCGGGGCCCGGGTGTGATCGGCCAGGCGGGCGGTGGTGGGGCGAGCCGGGTCGGCTACAATCGGTGGTGCGGGTCGTTGCCCGCGGACGTGGCGGTGGCTACGTTTTTGGTGCTGGTGAAGAAGCTGAGCCGGGGTGCAGAGAAGGAGGCCTTGTGATGAACCGCACGCAGACGATTCGCGCCTTGGCGCTGGCGGCCGCGCTGGCGACGCCGCTGGCGGCGCAGGCGGTCGAGAACATCGACCCGCAGCAGCACCTTCGGCAGGTGTTGCAGAACGGCAATCTTTACAACACGACGGGCGAGTTCTTCGCCTGGCACGCGGCCAGCGCGGCCGACAGCTTCCTGCGGGCGTATGAGGCGACGGAGAACCCGCAGTGGCTGGCGGCGGCGGCGGAGTACTACGACTTCTACATCGAACGCCTCGAGGAGGACCCGGACGGGTACCTGGGCTGGATCGGCGACACGGTCACGGGCGACCCGGACATCCGCGGCGACGCCCTGGTCGGCGACGCGATCCTGCTGCGCGCCCCGGTGCGCTTCGCCGAGATCGTGCTGGGCAACGAAGAGCTCGAAGAGCGCTTCGGCGACAAGGCCCGCGAGTACGTCGACCTGGCGATCCACATCGGCTGGGAGAAGTGGAACCACCGCGGCACGTACAACCTGGATCAGGGTTACGGCAGCTACCACACGCACCACAAGTACATCGACGCCGAGACGGGCGAGTGGGTCGACCGCTCGTCGCGGGTGATCAGCGACAACCTCAACAAGCACTACGCCATGGGCATCGTGCTGCTGCGGCTGTACCGCATCACGGGCGAGGAGGCGTACGCGCAGCGGGTGTTCGAGATTTACAGCCGGCTGAAGAACATGTTCCGGCACTTCCCGGAGGATGACCGGATCAGTTGGAACTTCTGGATGCCGCACGGGCCTTACGACATCGAGGGGCGCAGCCCGACGAGCTGGGTGGGGGTGCATCCGAGCCGGGCCGGCTACCAGGCGGGCGAGGTCGGGCGTATCGTGGAGGTGTACGACTCGGGGCTGGTTTTTGACGAGGACGACATCCGGCGGCTGGTCAACACCAACCACTGGATGGAGACGGACGATGGCTGGCGGTCCAGCGACGGCACCAGCGACGCCGGGACGCGCTGGTCGGCGCTGGCGCGGTTCGACGACCGGATCTACGAGGCGCACCGCGCCTCGCTTGAGCGCGGCGACAGCGCTACGGCGCGCATCCGCCTGGCGCACCTGGAGCGGGTGGAGCGGCCCAAGGGCTGGGACCGCCAATACGTCGAGGACGAGCAGGCGATCCGCGTCTACGAGCGTGAGCCTGAGCCGGGGCACCACATCTCGATGAACCAGGTGATCCCGGGCACGATCGAGCTGGCGAACAACGACCGGACGATCCTGGCGACGCAGGTGCGCGGCTCGGGGACGCTGCGC
>SLDI01000230.1:0-3302 GCA_007125385.1 Phycisphaeraceae bacterium
CGCGCCAGCAGCCGCTGCCGCACCGCCGGGCTCGGCGATGCCGGCTCCAGCGCCAGGGGCAACTGGCCCAGGCGCTGTCGGGCCTCGGCCAGGTCCGCGTGGCAGCGCGGGCACCCGCCCGCCAGGTGCGCCTCGATCACCTGACGCCGGCCGGGCTCGTCCAGAGCTTCGGCCGCGTACAGCCACAATTCATCTTCGTGTCCCGGGCAATTCACGCGAGGCCACTCCTTCAACCAAGATTACGCAGCATATCGCGCAGTTGGATGAGCCCACTGCGGATACGGGTTTTCACCGTGCCCAGCGGCTGGCCCAGACGCTCAGCCACCTGGGACTGGGTAAGCCCGTGAAAATAGAAAAGCTCGAGCACCGCCCGGTGCTCCGGCTTCAGCCGCGCCATCGCCTGACGCACCTGCGAACGCCGCTCCGACAGATGGACCGACTCCACCGGCCCCGGGTTCCTGTCCCGCGCCGATTCCGCTGCGTCCGGGCCGCCGGCTCCCGCCGTGCCGCCGCGCAACAGCCGACGACGCCGGTCCAGCGCCCGGCTCCGGGCCAGCAGGTTCAGGTAGTTGAGCACCCCCCCACGCGACGGGTCGTACCGCTCGGCACGCACCCACAACTCATGAAACACATCGACGAGCACGTCCTCGGCCTCCCCGCGGTCGTGCAGGATCCGCAGCGCCACCGCCAGCACCACCGCGGCGTAGCGATCGTAAAGCTCGGTCAGCGCCGCCTCCGAGCCCCGGGCCATCTCCGCGAGAAGCTTCGCGTCGTCGGGGTCCGGGACCTCGGCGCCGCCTCCCGCCGCCGACACATCCTCACGCTGTCGCGAACGCTCGGCCATGCGGTGTCCAAGGGCAGGGTCGGGCCCGGACCCGGCACCATGTTCTACAACTGCCGCCGCTCGATTTCCACCCCCACCCGCTCCAGAAATGCGGCCCGGTCCATCGCCCCGAGGTCGCCCTCGCGCCGGTGCCGCACGCTCACCGACCCCGCCTGCTCGTCCCTGGCCCCCACGACCAGCATGTAGGGCACCTGCTCGTCCTGGGCCAGGCGGATCTTGGCGTTGAGCCGATCGTTCGAGTCCTCCACCGCCGCGCGGACGCCCGCGGCCTTGAGCTCGTCGAGCACCTGCCGGGCGTAGGCGGCGAACTTGTCGCTGACCGGCAGGACGCGCACCTGCTCGGGGGCCAGCCAGAGCGGGAAGGCCCCGTTGAAGTGCTCGATGAGCACGCCGATGAACCGCTCCATCGACCCGAACGGCGCCCGGTGGATCATCACCGGCCGATGGGCCGCGTTGTCCGCGCCGATGTAGCTCAGGTCGAAGCGCTCGGGAAGCTGGTAATCCACCTGCACCGTGCCGAGCTGCCACTCGCGGCCGATGACGTCCTTGACCACGAAGTCGATCTTGGGCCCGTAGAACGCCGCCTCGCCCGGCTCGAGGGTGAAGGGCGCCCCCAGGGACTCGGCCGCCCGCTGGCACGCGGCCTCGGCCGCGTCCCATTGGGAATCCTCGCCGACGTACTTCTCGCCATCGGGGTCGCGCAGGCCGACGCGTACGCGGAAGTCCTGCATGCCCAGCGTGCTGAAGATGATCTTGACCAGGTCCAGGCAGCCGTGCAGCTCCGCGTCGAGCTGGTCTTCGGTGACGAACAGGTGGGCGTCGTCCTGCGTGAAGCCACGCACCCGCGTCATGCCGCCAACCTCGCCCGACTGCTCCCAGCGGTAGACGGTGCCGAACTCCGCCAGGCGGATGGGCAGGTCGCGGTAGCTGCGCTTCTCGCTCTGGTAGATCTTGATGTGGAACGGGCAGTTCATCGGCTTGAGCAGGTAGCCCTCGATGTCGCCGTCGGTCATCCGGCTGGCGAGCTCGGCGCAGGTGCAGCCCTCGCTCGCAAGCTGGGCGAGATGCTCGTGGTGGATCATCGGCGGGTACTGGCTGTCCTGGTAGTAGGGGAAGTGGCCGGAGGTTTTGAACAGCTCCAGCTTGCCGATGTGCGGGGTGAAGACCTGCTCGTAACCCTGGCGGCGAAGGTGTTCGCTGATGAACTGCTGAAGCTGATCGCGCACGATCGCGCCCTTGGGCTTCCACAGGATCAGCCCCTGGCCGACCTGCTCGTCGATGGCGAACAGCCCGAGGCGCGGGCCGACGACGCGATGGTCGCGCTGACGGGCCTGCTCGAGCTGCTCGAGGTATTCGTCGAGGTCCGCCTGGGAGAAGAAGGCGGTGCCGTAGACGCGCTGGAACTTGTCGCTGGTCACGTTGCCGTGCCAGTGCGACTGGGCGACGGACATGACCTTGAAGGCGCCGATGTGGCCGGTCGAGGGCAGGTGCGGGCCCTGGCAGAGGTCTTCGAAAATCTTCCCTTGTTCCGTATCACCCGGATCAAGAGTTCTAAGCGTTCCAGCAGCGCTCGGGAGCGACCTATCGCCGACCGCGATCAAATTGCCAGCCTGCCAATCTGGTGGAACGGCATGACCGCTTGGGAGGTCAATAAGCGGCTGGCCCGGCGACGCTGAACACTCAACAATCCGAGGCCGTCCCGTGATGTACCAACTCAACGATCGTGCTCCACCTTGAAGCGCCCGTTTGGCATTATCCTCCTTGTACTTGTTGTCGCCTTCGACATACGCAACACCACGCTGCGGAGACAACTCATACCGCACGAACGGCCGATCCTCCTCGACGATCTTCGCCATCTCCGCCTCGATGCGCGGGAAGTCGTCGGCGGAGATGGGCTTTTCAAGGTAGATGTCGTAGTAGAAGCCGGTCTCCAGCGGCGGGCCGTAGGCCAGCAGCGCCTCGGGCCAGATCCGCTGGATCGCCTCGGCCATGACGTGGGCGGTCGAGTGGCGCAGCAGATAGAGGGCGTCGGCGCTGGCGGGCTCCCTGCTCTTGCCCTTCTTATCAATGCGCGGCTTGGTGACCAGCTCCACCCTCGCGTCGGCCTCGATGGGGCGGTCGAGGTCCACGAGCTGGCCGTCGACCTTGGCCCCGATCGCCGCCTTGGCGAGCCCGGGGCCGATGGCCTCGGCCACCTGCCGCGCGGTCGCCGGCCGGGGCAGCGTCTGGACCGAGCCGTCGGGCAGGGTGATGTTGATCGATGCCTGCGAGTTGCGCGTCTGCGAGCCCATGGATTCGCCTTGCGGTAAAAGGTTCTCTTGCGCGTTAGCCGTCGTCCACCTCCCGGGTGCCACGGCTTGTCGCGCAGGGTAAGCCGTGCAGGCCACGCGTGACGCACGGTTTGCCCTTCGGGTCAAACCGTGGCACCCCACGCTGCCCTATCCCGCCACACGCCACA
>SLDI01000403.1:0-12213 GCA_007125385.1 Phycisphaeraceae bacterium
CGGCTTGGCCGCGAAGCGGCAAGCCGTGCGATCGTCGACCCACGCACGGCTTGCCCTTCGGGACAAGCCGTGGCACCCCGGTGTTGAGGGTGAAGTCGACCGTCCACCGGTCAATAAGCTCATCCTGAATTGCTTCGGCTCCTTCGCATTCTTCGCACCTTCGCGGTTGAGCAGTCGTCTGGTCAATGGGTCGTCGTGGTGACGCCGGCCTTACACGTGATCGGCGACGAATCGCGCACATGCCGCCAGGCTTCGACCGCCAGCAGCGCCAGCGCCGGGCCGAACTGGAGCCAGACGACGCCGTGGTTGAACGCGTCGCTCAGGCCCAGCTCGCGCAGGGGGAAGCGCAGGTAGTACAGCGGCAGCGTGGCGGTGAGGATCAGCAGGCCGGGCGAAGGGCGGACGGCGAGCATGGGCAGCAGCCAGAGCCAGTACCAGGGGTATTGCGCGGGGCTGAGCAGGAACAGCGCGGCCGTGATCCAGAGCACGCGCTCGCAGATGGCCCGGCCGTCGGCGGCGGGCGTGCAGCAGAGCCAGGCGATCCAGGCAAGGAGCAGCGCAGCGACGGCGAGGCGCGGCGCGAGCGGGTGGAGCCAGGCGAGCAGAGCGTTGATGAGCTGATAGAGCGAGGCGTTGACCTGCCAGGTGGTGGCGTAGGCGACGACGCCCGCGCCGGCGTCGAGGCGGGCCAGGAGCATGGGGCCGACGAGCAGGCTGGCCAGGGCCGCGAAGATGAGCCCGGCGATCGTGGCGCGCTTCCAGTCACCGCCGCGCACGCGCAGCAGCGCCGGCAGCAGCAGCATCGGCCAGAGCTTGGCGCCCGTCGCCAGCGCCAGCGCGGCCGCGCCGGCGACGACGCGGTACCGCACCGCCAGCCACAGCGCGGCGACGAGCAGTGGCAGCAGCGTCATCTCCATGTGCGCGGTGTTGAAGCCCTCCTTGATCAGCAGCGGGTTCCACCAGTAGATCAGCGCCGGCGACGCGGGCAGCGCGAGCTGCTTCAAGAGCCCGATCAGCAGCAGGAATGTGGCCGCGTCCAGCAGGAGGAAGGTGATGCGCAGGCCCTCGATGCGCCACGGCATGATGAAGTGCGCGACGGCGAACGCCGCCTGGGCCGTGGGCGGGTAGATCGTCGTCAGGTGCGGCTGATTGACGCGCTCGATGACGAGGCCGGAAGCCCCGGCGAGTTGGAGCAGCTCCGCGGGGGCGTTGCCCTGGCGCACGGCGTCGGGGGGGTGCGTGAACGGGTTGTGGCCGTGGGCGACGACGCCGCCGTCCCAGAGGTAGCGGAAGTAGTCGGTCTCGAGGATGGGGGTCGACGGGACCATGGCCGCGCGCATCGCCAGGCCGACGAAGATCACCCACACCCACCAACCCCGCGGCGGGCGCACGGGCAGCTTCAGCCACCAGAGGGCGGCGAGGTAGGCGGTGCCGGCGAGGATCATCAGCGCGGCGATCGTGCCCGTCGGCCGCTCGAGCACGGGCAGCACGCCGTAGGCGAAGCGCGGTGAGAGCGCGAGGATGATGACGTGGATCGCGACGAGGATGAGGCCGAGGCCGACCCATCCGGATCGCGACAGGGGCGACGTGTCGTGGTGGATGACACGGAACAAGCGCGCACCTCGGGCATCAGGTGATTGCGCCATCGCGCGATGGGCGATGGTGGGATCGCGTTCACTCCATTCGTAGCGGGTTGGGTGCCACTGACAAGCGGAGTCCGCGGAGCTTGTCAGTGCGGAATGGCCGCACCGCCCCACAGCGCCGCCCGGCACTGACAAGGCCGAGGACGGCCTTGTCAGTGGCACCCGCTACGATCGAGTTGAACACGCTCTGTTCGGGCGATCACGGATCGCCGCCGGCGTCGCGGGCTCACACCGCACGTCGCGCGTCGGCGCACACAGCACCCTGGCGGGATGCTGTGTGGCACCCGTGTCGGGCGCGTGCTCAGGGTGAGCCGGGCTCGTCGTCGTCGGGCGAGGCGGGCTCATCGTCCGGCGGCGACGCGGGCTCGTCGTCCGGCGGCGAGGCCGGTTCGTCGTCCGGGGGCGACGCCGGCTCATCCTCGACCGGGGCGGGCGGGTCGGCGGGCGGGGCGGCCGGCGGTTCCTCCGCCTCGCAGCCGAGTGCCGTCAGCCCGACCATGCCGCTGAAAAGCAGTGCCAATGTCCATCTCGTCATCGCTCGCTCCTTGCAAGAACCTCGACACACAATAACCAAACGCTGGTGAACCCCGCGACGAACCGCGAAGGCGCGAAGAAGCGCGAAGTGGCGAAGGCAGAGAATTAGTACCACAACGCTACAAGGCCACAGATGAACCCGGATAAACACGGATGAGAAACGAGAACTGAGATTCCCGCAGGCTCCACCTTGCCAGGGAGAAGACGGCGGTGTCAACTACTCCGAAAATCTGTGTTCATCTGTGGCTCACTTCTTCATCAGTTAGCGTTGTGGCATTAAACCCCGCAATTCACCTTCGCGTCCTTCGCCTGCTTCGCTTCTTCGCGGTTCTTCAGAGGCTTCAACACTCAGGACCCCGGCTCGCGATCGGGCTCGGGCGAGCCTGGCTCGTGATGGTCGGCCGGTGAGCCGGGCTCGCGCTCCTGCGCCGGCGGCGAGCCGGGCTCACCCGGGGTCGGGTCCGCCTCGCAGCCGAGGCTCCAGAACGCGAGCGTGCCCGTGAGCATCAGGGCCGGCAGGGATCGCATCATGTCCGCTTCCTTCCATAACAGGGTGACAGATTCAACGCCGCCACGCCAGCAGCGTCTTGAAAATGGATCGCACGCGGGGCGTGAGTCGGCCCCGGTTGAACGCGTCGGCCGCCTTCCTGATCACCTCCGCGTGCGTCGGGTAGGGGTGAATGACTTTGGCGAGCGTGCCCAGCGATCGGCCGGCGGTCATCGCGGCGACGACTTGGCTGATCATGTCGCCGGCGTGGCGGGCGACGAGCGTCGCGCCCAGAATCTTGCCCTTTTGGGTGACGTGGACGCGCAGGAAGCCCTGCTCGTGGCCCTCCAGGCGGGCGCGGTCGACGTCGGCCATGTCGATCTGGATCGTCTGCACGTCGTCGCGGTGCGCGGCGTCGCTGCGGTTGATGCCGACGTGGGCGATCTCCGGGTCGGTGTAGGTGCACCAGGGGATGGTCAGCGCGCCGGCGCGGGCCCGGCCGAACGGGCCGATGGCGAACAGGGCGTTCTGGATGACGATGCGGGCCATGGCGTCGGCGGCGTGGGTGAACTTGTGCTTCGACGCCACGTCGCCCGCGGCGTAGATGCGCGGGTTGCTGGTCTGGAGATGGTCGTTGACCGTCACGCCGGCTTTGTCATAGCGCACGTCGGCGGCTTCGAGATTCAGCGACTCGACGTTGGGGGCCCGCCCGACGCCGAGCAGGATCTGATCGACCTCAAGCTCATGGTCCCGGCCCTGGCAATTGAGGCGGATGAGCTTGTTCCCGTCGTCGCGCCGCTCGATGCCCACGGTCTTGCCGCCGCAGATCAACTCCACGCCGTCGCGCTGCATGGCCTGCTCGACGACCGCGGCCGCATCCTCGTCCTCGCGCGGCAGGATGCGCGGCTCGGCCTCGATGAGCGTGACCTGCGAGCCCAGCCGGCGGAACGTCTGGGCCAGCTCGCAGCCGATCGGCCCGGCGCCGATCACCGCCAGATGGCGCGGCCGCTGGGTCAGCGAAAAGACCGTCTCGTTGGTCAGGTAGTCGACGTTTGACAGCCCGGGAATGGGAAGCTCGACGGCCCGCGCCCCCGTCGCGATGACCGCGCGGGCGAAGCGGAGCGTTGTGCCCTCGACCTCCACGGTCTGGTCGCTGGTGAAGCGCGCGCTGCCGAGGTAGACGTCGATGCCCAGGTCGCTGAAGCGCTGCACCGAGTCGTGCGGGCTGATGTCGCCGCGGATCTTTCGCATGCGCTGCATCGCGGCGGCGAAGTCGATGTCGCGCAGCTCGGCGTCGACGCCCCACGCCCCGGCGTCGCGCACGTCGGCGGCGGCGCGGGCGGAGCTGATGAGCGCCTTGCTCGGCACGCAGCCGACGTTCAGGCAGTCTCCGCCCATGAGGTCGCGCTCGATCAGGGCGACCTTCGCGCCGAGGCCGGCCGCGCCGGCGGCGCTGACCAGCCCGGCCGTGCCGGCGCCGATCACGACGAGGTTGTAGCGCCCCTCGGGCACCGGATTCCGCCAGTTCGGCGGATGCACCGACGCCTGGAGCTTGCGGTTGTGCTCGTCCAGCGGGTGCAGCGCCGGGTGGTGCGGCGTCTCGTCGGCCCGTTCATGCGTCATGGCAGGGTCACTCGTGGTGGTGGCCGTGGCGGGGGTGGGGGTCATGGCAGGGCCTCCTGGTCGTTGAGCGACCAGTCGTAGTCCAGCCACTGCACGCTCGGGCGGCGGCCGGCTTCAATGTCCGCGGCCAGCGCGTCGTTGTACTGCGCGGCATAGGTGAGGATGTCCGGCTTGACCTGCTCGAAGTCGCCGCGATACCAGCGGTACAGCGGTGTGAGATGCAGTACGCCGGCGTCGCGGTCATACTGGAACCAGCGCGTGCCATCGGTGTGCACGAGGCGGGCCTGCTCGCGAAGCTGCTCGTCGAGCTGCTCGCCCGTGTATGGCTCAAGGCGCAGCGGCGGGCAGCCCACGGCCGCGCACACCGCCGCCCAGTGGTAGTCCGGCTCGATGAAGTGCTGGCGGATCTGCTCATGCTCGATCTGGTCCAGGCTCCAGACGTTGCCCGCGACGTTCCAGCGCTCGGCCTCCCAGCGCTCGGAGGCGGGGATGTCGCGGATGCCCTCGATGCCGTCGCGGGGCAGCCAGTCAATCATGAGCTCGAGCGTGAAGCTGTTGTAGGCGTTCAGCAGCAGGGCGAGCTTCTCGTTGCGGCCCATCTCCTCCCACGGCGCGTCGGCGAGCGAGGCGTTGTAGGCCAGTAGATCGTCGGGGTTCTCCGCCAAGCCGGCGTAATCAACGCCGCCGGCTTCGTTGACGTACTGCTCCAGCACGCTGGCGAAGAGGCTGTGGTCGAACACCGCGCCGTCGGGCTTCTGCTCGTACGCCTCGACCATCACGACCGCCGGCGGGCCGAACCAGCGATTGACCCAGTCCGGGACCACGGTGGCACACGCACCGAGGCCGATCATGAGCACGGCAGCACCGGCCAGGCCGACCGTGACCCCCGGCTTGACGGCGGCAGGCGCTTCACGCTCACGGCTCGGTGCTTCGTCGGCGGTGTCCAGATCGGTCTGTTCCGCGAGCTTGCGCCGCACGAGCCGGGTGATGTAAACGACCACGCCGATGGCGACCACGCCGCCGCCGATCATCAACGCCCACTCCAGCGGGTCCATGCCCGTGTCGACGCCGGCGGCGACGGCCTCGGCGCTGCGTCGGCCGACGTGGCCGAGGTAGATGAAGACAAACGTGCCCGGGAGCATGCCGATCCAGCTCGCCAGCACGTAGCCCCAGAAGCGCACCGGCGTCAGCCCCAGCAGGTAGTTGCCCGTGCTGAATGGAAACAACGGCACGAGGCGCAACATCAGCACGATCTTCCACCCTCCCTCGCCGATCGCCCGGTCGACAGCGCCGAACTTCGGGTATTGTTCCGCCTGCGCCCGCACCGCGTCACGCGCCAGATAACGGCCAATCAGAAACGCCACGGCCGCGGCCGTGGTGGAAGCGAGCGAGACCGTGACGACGCCCCAGAGAAGGCCGAACAACACGCCCGCGAGAATTGTCAGTGCCCCGCCGGGCACGAACAGCACGGCCGCCACGACGTAAATCGCAGCGAACGCCAGTGGCGCCCAGAGCCCGAGTCCCTCCAGCCAGTCTTCCAGCCAGGTGATTCCCGCGGCCAGCGGCAGCGTCCGCACCACCGCCAGCAGCCCAAGCACGATCAACACCGCTGAGACGATCCTGACCCACATCGCCAGGCGGGCGCGATCGAATCCGCGCCCGGCCCCCGGCGCATCCCGCGATCCGATGCCGCACGTCATCCCGTTGAAATTCGTCGCCTGCTCACCCATGATTCACTCTCAGATCTGCTTCGCGTCCTTCGCTGACTTCGCTGCTTCGCGGTTCATTGAATGCCCTCCCGTGTGCATCCGTGTGCATTCGTGGTTCCACCCCGCGCCACCGCCCCCCCCGCCACTACGCCAGCGCCCCGCCGCACGATGAGCCCGCGCCGGCCGTGCAGGCGAAGCAGTGCTCGCCGGTGGCGATGCGCCGCCGCCGGAAGCTCTCGGGCTCGAAGTCGCGCACGTGCGTCGCCTCGCCCGTCACCGGCAGGTTGAGCGCGAAGTTGAAGTCGCAGTCGTACATCGTCCCGTCCCAGCCCACGTGAAGCTGGTGCCGGCACATCAGCCCGTCCAGCGTGGTCGGGTTGAACGCGTCGCGCAGAAGCTGCTGATACTCCACCGCCTTGCCGTCGCGCTCCAGGTCGTGCAGGAATCGGCCGATGGCGATGTTCGTGATCGCGTAGAGGCTGGTGAAGTGGATGCCATACTCGCGATCCAGCGCCTCGCGATACGCCTGCTCCAGCTTGGCCTGGTCCGGCGGCAGGCTCGGGCCCAGCGGGTTGTAGACGAGGTCCAGCACCGGGCCGCCTTCGCGGCCGTAGCCGACGGCGTTCAGCCGCTGGATCACCTCGATGCTGTCGCGGTAGACGTGCCTGCCGCGCTGCTTGTCGACGTTGTTGGGCAGGTAGCAGGGCAGCGAGGCGACCAGGTGCACGCCGCGCTCGGCGAAAAAGCGAGGCATGTCCTCGTAGCCGGCGTGGAGCATGATCGTCAGGTTCGTCCGCACCATCACGTGAAACCCGCGGGCCAGCGCCTCGTTGACGAAGGCGCGGAAGTGCGGGTGCATCTCCGGCGCCCCGCCGGTGATGTCGATGGTGGACGCCCCGGCGCGCCGGCCCGCTTCGAGCACGTGGATCATCGTCGGCCAGTCCATCTGCTCCTCGCGCTTCGGCGACGACTCGACGTGGCAGTGGTGGCACGCCAGGTTGCACTTGAGGCCGATGTTCACCTGCACCGTCTCGATGCTCAGGCCGTGCAGCGGCTGGCCGACGGATTCATCAAAGCCGGTGGCCCCCTCGATCGTCAGGGCGATGGTGGTGGAGAGTGTCATCGTGCTGCCCTTCTCGTGGGTTCTCTGGTGAGTCGACGCCAACGCCCGCCCCTTACACGCCGTTTACGAAATCAGCCACATTCCCGCGGCGCCGAGGGCGAGGCCCAGCGGCAGCGTCACCAGCCAGGTCAGCCCGATCTGGACGATTGTAGGCCCATGCTGGCGGACGTTGCCATTGGCCAGGCCGATCGCGAAGATCGAGCCGCAGGCGACCTGTGTCGTGCTCACGGGCAGGCCCAGTCGGCTGGCGAACAGCACGAGCCCCGCGGTGACCAGGTTCGCCGCCAACCCCTGCCCCGGGTTCAGGTCGGTGATGCGCCGGCTCATCGTCTCCGCCACGCGGCGGGCGAAGAACCAGCCGCCGAGAAGCATCGCGGCCGTGACCAGCACCAGTGAGGCGCCGGCCCCCAGCGGCAGCCCGGCCGCGGCGCCGGCCAGCAGCAGCGCGGCGACCTTGGGCGTGTCGCTGACCGCCCGCGCAAAGCAGACTGACGCCGCGCTCAAATAGTGCATCGCGTCCACCATCGTCTGCGCCCGCACGCCGACAACCCGCCCGGCGTAACGCTGCACGCACGCGTCGACATCATCAACCGCCAGCGTCAATGAACGCCCCGACCCTTCGGCCGCTTGATGAAACTGCACCCGCCCGTTCGCGAGGATCGTCGCGGGCTGTGGGGCGGTCTGGCCAACACAAACGCAGGTCTCATGCGACACGCCCGTGGCGCAGCGGGCCCGGTGCAGCAGCAGATAGAGCGGCAGGGTCAAGGCGACCGCCAACACGATGCTCAGCGCCAGCGGCAGAAGGAAGCCCGCGAGCAGGTGCGACCATGCGATGCCCAGCGGGTTGGCGACCAGGGCAGCGCCGAGCAGGCCGCCCGTCAGGGCGTGCGTCGTCGACGCGGGCATGCCCAGGCGCGTCGCCAGCCACTTCGTGATTGCCGCCGCCAGTGCCACGGCCGCCAGCAGTTCCAGACTGATGAAGCCCTCGTCGATCAGCCCCGCTCCGCTGAACCGTGCCACGAGCAGATGCGCGAAGCTGACCGAAACGAACGCCCCCGCGCCCGTCGCCAGCGTGGCCCAGATCAGCGCGCTCCGATAGCTGCACGTGCGGCTGCCGTAGAGTGTGGCCACGCCGATGAAGTTGTCATTGGCGCCGTTGCTCCACGCCAGCCAGAGCACCGCCAGGATCAGCAGAATCGTGAGCGCCAAGCCGCGACTCCTTCAACCCGTCAGCCGCTTCACGACAAGGAGGAGGATGCAACCACCGATACACACTGATGCACACCGATCCGGAACAGAGGCGCTGCGCGAGTGTCCTGTCCGCGTTCATCCGTGTTCATCTGTGGCTCTTCCTCTTCTCTGTGCTCTCTGTGCCTCTGTGGTTGTTCCAGGGGTTCGCGTCAGCAGCATGAGCCGTCCGTGCAGGTGTTGCCGCTGGCGGTGGTCGCGTCGTAGTCCACGCCCTTGGTCACGCGCGGGTCGCGCAGCGCCGAGCCCTTGCAATCAAACGGCCTGGCATCCTCCATCGCCACCGGCTCGCGCGGCTCAACGCCCACCACCTGCCCCGCATACGGCCCGGCCGGATCGGTCAGCAGCCGATACGTCTTGTCGCACACCGCCATGCGCTGGCCGCGGTGGTAGACGTGGCCGTCGTCGTCGCGCACCTGCTTCCACGGGCCCTTGTAGATGACTGCCTGGTTCCGCTCCAGGCATGGCCCCTGCTTGCCCTTGTACGCCCGCACGGTCATCGACCGGAACTCCACGCCGTCGATCGTCTGCCAGGGCTCGTCGCCGCGCGACAGGATCTCCACGCCATAAAAGCCCGCCTCCTCGAACATCGCCAGGAAGCGATCCTCGTGGAACGCCCCTGCGATGCAGCCGCTCCACAAATCCGGGTCGTCCTTGATGCGCTGCGTCGGCTCCTCGTCGCAGACGATGTCACTGATCACCGCCCGCCCGCCACGCCTGAGCACGCGGAACATCTCGGCAAAGAGCTTGCGCTTCTCCTCGGCGCGCACCAGGTTCAGCACACAGTTGGAGACGATCACATCGATGCTGTCGTTCTCGATCAGCGGACACTCGGCCCGGAGTCGATCGCAGTAATCCTGGAAACGCGACCACTGCCCGCTGTCCGCGATGGGGTTGTTCTTCAGCCAGTCGTCGACCACTTCGAGATTCAGCGCCAGGTCCTGGATGCGGGCCTTCTCGAACGCGACGTTGGCGTAGCCGACCGCCTCGGCCACCCGCGGCTGGTGCTTGCGCGCGAGCCGCAGCATCGCGTCGTTGAAGTCCACGCCGATGACGCGGCCGCTCGGCCCGACTTTCTGCGCCAGGATGTAGCAGATCTTGCCCGCACCGGAGCCCAGGTCCAGCACGGTCTCGCCCTCACCGACGTGCCGCGACGGATCGCCGCAGCCGTAGTCCTTGTCCAGGATCTCCTGCGGGATGACCTTGAGGTACTGCGGGTCGTACCCGTCGGTCGGGCAGCACAGCGCCGGCTCGACCGCCTCGGCGCCGCGGGCGTAGCGCGCCAGCACGCTCGACTCGACGCCCTGCCCGTTGGCCTCCGTCGCCTGCGGGGCATGTCCGTTGGTATCTGTCCTCGCCATCGCCTGTCCTTTCACAGCAGTTGAATCGCGGTTCATGCTTTGGCTTGAAAGACCTCTGAAAATTCCAACACCAGTGAATCCTGCGAGGAACCGCGAAGAAGCGAAGAAACGCGAAGTGGCGAAGGTACAGGGCATTAAACCAAATGACTCTTCTCTTCGCGCCCTTCGCCTGCTTCGCTTCTTCGCGGTTGTTCAGAGGGCCCTTGAAGAAAGCCGGGCGGGGCAAGGGTTCAGACCCCGCCCGGCAACCGGGGGCGTCAGAACGTGATCGGCTGGTAGCCCTGCTGCATCAGCCGACGGAAGCTCGGATGCCCCTCATGCTCGTTGGCCAAGGGTACGCCGGCCGCCTCGACCGCGTCCATCACCTTGAACGCCTTGGCGCAATATTCGCACACCCCGCCCGTGCGGTCCCGCACCTCCTGGAACATCGCGTGGTACATGTGCTCGGGCTTGGCCAGCTCGCCAATCCACTTCACGCCCGCGCCGTCGAAGATCAGCGACACCTCGTCGCCGGCGTCGCGGAACTCCTTGACCGCGTACAGCGCGTTGGTTAGCCGGCCCAGCGCCTCGTAGGTGTCGGTGTCCGCCAGGACCACAATCGCCGCTCGATTCATCGTTGGGTTGCTCCTGTTGCTCTGTGGGTTCCGTCTGCGATCAGAAAGTCAGCACCTGCCAGTCATCGTCCTGGAGCAGCTCGGTCAGCGGCCGGCCCATGGCTTTGACCTCCAGGCCAAGCGAGCGCAGGGTCTCCGTCACGCCGTACGAGTCGGCGCACACCACGCAGGCCTTGACGTCGGCGCCCGCGGCCTTGAGGTTCGCGACCAGGGCCTGGACGTCCTTGTCGGCCGCGAGCAGCCGCGCCGACGGCCCCCAGACGATCAACTGCACCTCGTCGAACCAGCGCTGGCTGGCGGCGGCCTGCGTGTACATGAACGCCACGCGGTGCGCCACCTCCGGGTCGCCACTGGTCCAGAGCACCGCCAACCGCTGCGGCTGCGTCTCGCCGGCGGGCTGCGCGGACGTGGACTGGCCGTGCATCCACAGGCCGACGAGAAGCGCGGCGATCGCAACGAGAAGCGCCGCGCGTGGAAGCTGCTGTAATGTGGGCTGGCGAGGGGTCATGCCGGGGCTCCTGGAAAGCGGTGAAGGTGCGGTCAGGGTTGCTCAAACAGCTCCGTCTGCGGGTGAAACGCCACCCAGGCGAACCAGAACGTGTGCACGGTCTGCGCGCCCTCCGGCTTGGCGACAACGCGCACCTGCCCGCCGTCGCGCGCCTCGAGCACCACCTGCGCCGGGCCGAGCTCGTCGACCAGGCGGCCCCCTTCCGCCGCCGCCACCCGCGCCACCGGATACGCCCGCGCCACCTCACCGACCACCACGCCCACGACCGGCTCCTTCTCGGGCAGGCGATCGTCGTCGCCGCCCTTGGCCGGGAACATCAGCCCGTCCTGGCGGAAGTACTGCTCGTAGGGGTTGCGGTCGTACGCCCGCATGTGCCCGGTGTTGAACGTCGCCACGGTGGACCCCGGGTGGTCGCGCTTCCATTGCGCGAACGTCGTCAGGTCCCACGGCAGGTGATCCAGCTCCTGGCCGGCGTAGGGCCCACTCACCGCGGCGAAGAGGATCTGCGACCACAGCGCGTCGTGCGTGCGGTCGTAGAGCAGAACGTTGGAATGGTAGAGCAGCCCGCTGACGCCGAACTCCAGCGTCTCGTCGCCGATACGCCGGTCGAACACGCTCGCGGAATCGCACAGCGGGCAGTAGACCACGGCGAAGGGTATGCCCGCCAGCTCGTCGTTGACCACCTCGTGCCAGTTCAGCAGGCGGATGGGGTACGCCCGCGCTTCGCCGTTGAGCGTCACGCCGACGACACGATCCCCGGCTCGGAGGAAGTCGGCCTGGTCCACGGGCACGACATCCGGGTCGGTGATGGCGGGGATGCCGTCCTTGGGCGGGCCGCCGCGCATGATCTCGTCGCGTGGGATGGTCAGGTCGGTCAGGTCGAACTGCCCGAGCGTGAGGTCGCCGGCGGCCGGCCGGCTCGTTGGCGATCCACCGCCGCCGAAACCGGCGCCCGCGGTCGGCACGTCGGGGTCGACCAGCAGGTGCCGGTTCTGGATCACGCTCACCGTCAAAACGACCAGCGCCAGACCGAGCCCGGCGAACGCAAGCAGTTTTTTGGCCATGACCAACCTCCAGCAAAGAGGATTCGCCGGATTGGTCGCCACCGGTGGCGGGTTGCTTACACCCGCGACGAGAGAATCCGGCCGCGCTCAGCGCTCCGGCTCGCGGCCGCGCAGGCCCGCGCATCAGCCGCTCGATGATCCGCAGCCGCGTCGGCTCGGCCAGCACCCGCAGCTTCGCCGCGCACGCCGCAAGGCCCGCTGTCTCGCCCATCGCCGGCTCCGGTGTTCATATGAACGGCCGTTCATCGCGATCGCCAAAGGAAAGCCCGCAGTTGGGGGCATACCGCGGGCCTTCCGAC
>SLDI01000200.1:0-3286 GCA_007125385.1 Phycisphaeraceae bacterium
CCGGCCCCGCAATCGGATTCATATGGCGCGTCTTCGGATGACGCCGGATAGATGGTTGGACCGAACCCGCTCCCCCGCCACGCCGCCCGCTTGACAACGGCTTGCTCATAGATGGCACCCAGCACGCTTGGGCCCTCGCCCGGCGTGCCCTTTCGCACTCAAGCCGTGGCACCCAACGCCCACCGCCCCGTCAATGCATCTCCGACGCCACCGTCCCGATCCCCCCGCGCCAATAGCTGAACCGCACGTCCGGATGCTCCGCGAGCAGACTCATCGGCACGCTCGTGTCCACGACGCTTGCTGATCATCAAAGCCGTCAGACGCATCCCGAACGGGTTGTCGTGCGCCCCGGCATGCCAGATGCTCACCCGATCCGCCTTCCACGTCTCCACCGGCCCCACCGTCGCCGCGTGCGTGGGCACCAGCGGCACGTAGCCCCCGCCCGACGTCCGCGCGTTCTGCATGATCGTCATCGGGTGCAGCTCCGTCACCCGCGTCGCCAGCTTCCGGTACTCCGACGCCGGCGGCGGCTCATCCTGCCAGCGACCCTCGCGCCGCGGCGGATCGTTGAACGCCCAGTGCTTGACCTCCCCCTGCCCGCCCTGCATCACCACGCAGCGCACCGCGTCAAAGCTCCGCCCGAATGCCTCCATGTCGCCCGTCGGAAAGTGCAGATTCGCCTCGTCGATCGCCAGCTTCGCGTCGATGCGATCGAAGCAGAGCTCGCGGTCCGCCTTGGCGAACGACAAGGGATGATCCTCCGCCACCGGCACGGCCTCGGCGTCGACCCACTCGTCCATCCCCCAGAAGTGCGCCGCGTGCTTCTTCAGGTCCAGCCCCAGCGCGTTGACCATCTGCGCCACCAGCGGCAACTGCTCCGTCGGCCCGATCGGCCCGCAGATCCCGCACGGGTTGTCCGGCGTCGACTGATGCCACGCGTCGATGTACTCCAGCGCCTCGGCCGTATAAAACGACTCCAGCGTGTCATACATCCGCACCTCGAACCCCTCGCGCGAGAGCTGCTCCAGATCCTTCGCCTCCAGCCGCGCCGCGTCCGCCAGCAGCTCCGCGTCCAGCGTCGTGTAGTCCCACCATTGCGGCGCCACCTTGCTCGTCGGCCGACTCATGACTTCGCTCCCACTTGCCCCAGCAGCGCCTGGAGCACGTCGTCCTGCGGATACGGATGCCCGCGATGCTGCACGAAGGCCTCGCCGTACGACACCCCCGCCTGCTCGCCCCGCGCGGCCGCGTGACGCTTCATCGCATCGATGTACTCGTCCACGCCGTGATGCGACCGCAGCCACTGGCGCTGCGACGCGTGGCACTCGAGCATCCGCTGCTTGATGTCCATCACCTCGCTGATGTCGACAAGCGTCGTATACCCCGCCGCCTCGCCCGTGTATGGGTCGTGGCCCTCCAGCGGGTCCACGTAGTACAGATGCGGCACCTGCGCCCCGGCCGGCACCGGCAGCGCCGACGCATTGGGCGCCGCGAACGAAAAGCTCGCCATCCGCGCCAGCAGATGACACTGCTCGTGATCGCCCATGTAATCCACCCGCGGATGCGTCAGCACCAGCGACGGGTTGACCTGCCGCATCAGGTCGATCGCCCGCGCGATCGCCCCCGGCTCATAGCACACCTTGAAATCACGCAGCTCCAGGCAGTGATAGGCCCCGCCCAGCACCGCCGCCGCCGCCCTGGCCTCTTCCCGCCGGATCGCCGCGATCTCCTCGGCCCCCAGCGTCGCGCTGCCCGCGTCGCCCGGCGTACACGTGGCGATGTGAATCTCATACCCCTGCTCGCCGTGCAGCCGCGCCAGCACGCCGGCGCAGAGCAACTCCGCGTCGTCCGGGTGCGCCAGCAGCGCCAGGGCAACTTTCCTGCTCATGGGCCGGCGATTATAAGTCCACACCCCGTCCCTTGCTGGCCCGCGTTGCCGACGATAGACTTGCACTACAGTCCGCGGGTGTAGCTCAATGGTAGAGCGCTGGCTTCCCAAGCCAGTGATGCGGGTTCGATTCCCGTCACCCGCTTTGCCCAACGCATGCATCGACACCGCCCCGGCCATGGTCCCGGGGCTTTTTCGTGTCGCACGCGGCTGGCGAACAACGCCGCCCGCCTCCACCCGCGATGACCAAGCCCCCTGCCACCCCCACGCTCGGCCTCGCGATCGTCACCGGCGGCGCCAAGCGCGTCGGCCGGGCCGTCGCGCTCGCCCTCGCGGGCGCCGGGCTCGACGTGGCGATCACCTATCGCCGCAGTGGCGAGGCGGCGCAACAGGTCGTCGAACAGATCGAATCGATGGGCCGGCGGGCCCTGGCCATCGAGCTGGACCTGGCCCAGCCCGACGCGGCCGACGAGCTAGCCGCCGCCGTCGAGCCGCGCTTCGACCGCGTCAGGGCCCTGGTCAACAACGCGGCGATCTACTGGCCGACGCCGCTGGCCGAGCTCGACGCCAGCGCCTACGACACCTTCCAGGCGGTCAACGCCCGCACGCCGCTGCTGCTGGCGCGTCGCCTGGCCCCCCTGCTCGCGGCCGGGTTCGACGCCGCGCGACCCGCGACCGCCGGCCGCATCGTCAACTTCGCCGACATCCACGTCCTGGGCCAGCCGCGCCCGGGCTACGCGGCCTACAGCGCGTCCAAGGCGGCGGTGCTGGAGCTGACGCGCTCGCTGGCGGTCGAGCTGGCCCCGGCGGTGACGGTCAACGCCGTCGCCCCGGGCGTCGTCGCCTGGGCCCAGGGCATGAGCGAAGCCGAGAAGCAGGCATACCTGGCGCGCACGCCGCTGGCCCGGCCGGGCACGCCCGCCGACGCCGCCGAAGCCGTCCGATGGCTCGTCTGCGACGCCCACTACTGCACCGGCCAGGTCATCCGCGTCGACGGCGGGCGGCTGCTGGGCTGAGGCGGGGGGGCAACCGGATGATGGGGCTCGCGGAGGGGTCACCGACCCCGGGGGCGAGAACCTGCGCAATGGGGTCTCGACCGAGCCGAACGTGGGGTAGAATGGGGGCATGGGAGCGGCCGGTTCAAGCCGTTGCATCGTGCTGGTGCCGGGTGAAGCCCCCGTGCCGCCGGGGCTGCTGGCGGCGCTGCGGCGGCGGCGCGTCGAGGTGGCGATCGCCCGCGACGCCGCGGCCGTGATGGTCGAGCTGGCCACCCGGCCCGCCGCGGCGGTGATCGCGGTCGAGCCGGGCTCGGTCCGCCATTTGCTGGAACTCGAACGGGCGGTGCAACGTTACTACGCTCAGACGGGCCTGTGGACGTACCGCCCGGGCACGGGGCAA
>SLDI01000537.1:0-3269 GCA_007125385.1 Phycisphaeraceae bacterium
AGCCGACGCCCCGTCAGCCGACGCCGACGATCCCGACTCCGGCACCGCCGCCGCCCGGATCCGGGATCCGAAATCCGGAACCCGAAACGCGTCGCCCAACTTCTGGCAGGTCCTCAAGCAGGACCACTTCTTCCGCACCTACATGTTCTGGCAGTTCGTCGCCGGCTCGGCCAACATGTGCGGCGAGGTCGTCATCATCTACGTCATCGCCGAGGCGACCGACGGCCTGGCGTTCGAGTACGTCCTGTCCATCCTCCTGGCCATGGCCCTGCCCATGGCCATCGCCACCATCGCCCTGCCCTACTGGGCCCGCCAGCTCGATCGCATGCACGTCGCCGCCTTCCGCGCCAAGCAGGGCCGCTACTGGGTCGCCAACCAGGCGGGCAACCTCGTCGGCGCCATGCTCGTGACCACGCTGACCGGCAGCGTCTGGATCCCGCTGGCCATCCTCTTCGGCGCCCGCCTGATCCAGGGCGTCGTCCGCGGCGCCGGCATGCTCGCGTGGAACCTCGGCCACAACGACTTCGCCGACCGACGCATGGTCGCGACCTACATGGGCATCCACGTCACGCTCACCGGCATCCGCGGCGCCTTCGCCCCCTTCCTCGGCATGGCCCTGTACGCCGGCTGGAACGAGTTGACCATCCCCTCCACCGCCATCGTCCTCTGGCCGGGCTTCGACGGCATCGGCTACTGGCTCTTCGCCATCACCACCGCGCTCGCCGCCGCCTCCGAGGTCGGCTTCCGCCGCCTCCACAACTCCATCCGCGCCACCGGCGCCGCGGCCCTGCCCGCCGACTGAACCGTGTCGATTGGCGATCGGCGATTGCCGATTGTCACGATCGGTGCGCATAAAAAACCGCGTACGGCTTTGCGGAACCGTACGCGGCTGGTTCTCAGGCACCCCAAGTCACCTAACCGCCGCCTTCACCCATTGACAATCGACAATCGAATAAACCCGCCACAGCGTCCGCTCGCAAGGGGGTCAACGAGCAGCAGCGTGGCGGGCCTTCTCCACTACAGCCCCGTCTCTCGGCGGCGCCCGGTCACGGTCACACCATCCGTCGGCGTCGGCCCATCAGAAGCACAGCGGCGCCCATCGCCACCAGGCCCAGCGACGCCGGCTCGGGAATCAGCACCAACTGCCCGCGGATCTCCCCTGCCGGGTAGGCCTGCGTGTGCAGGTTCAGGTAGGTGTCGCCGGCGAGCAGGTCGTCCCAGTAGTCTTCCATGAACGATTGGCCGAGGTTCGCCCCGACGATCTCGCGCACGAGCAACTGCCCGCCCGGGCCGCCGGTCGACCAGAAGTTGTCCAGCCCCGCGAACTGGAATATGACCGGGCCGTTGACGTCCGGCCCGCCGATGTGGATGTGGAACCGGCCGGCCTCGTTGACCGCCAGGTCCGCCTCCGTCAGCCCGCTGACCCACATCGTCAGGTCGAAGTCGCCCGTGGCCGGGTCCACCGCCATCACCGCCGCGCCCGCCGCGTCGCTGATCACCGGCGGGTCCTGGATCTCGTTGTGCGGCGACAGCGCACTGTGGAACAGCAGCAGGTCCGCCTGGGCGGATTGCCCCGCCGACAGGCCCAGCACCAGCGTCACGACAACCAGCAGACCGATCAATCGTCGCATCTCGAACCCTCCAGCAATGAGGCTTGCGGATCTCTCAGGCACGGCGTCACGCAGCCGCGCACCTTTTCCCGGTTTGCGTATGTTGCCACGGCCGGCATCGATTGCCGCCGGGGCACCCGATTCAAAAAAAATGTCTGCCCCCAGGCCTCACCGGAATATTCCGAGAACGACCAGCCCCACGCACACGACCAGCCCCACCGCGGCGGTCAGCTTGGCCAGCATCATGCCGATGTCAATGACTTGCCAGTAGTTATGCGCGATCGGCCGCCACAGCCAGCGCAGGTGCATGTACGCCGCCGCCCCGATCGCCACCACCGCCAGCGCCGCCGCGGCCATGCCCTCGATTTCGTAGAAGCCGCCGTAGCGCGACGGCACCGACGCGCTGCCCGCCACCAGCCACCGCACCGCCAGGGTCACGAGGATGATCGGCCCGACGGCCCCGCCGAAGAGCCGGGCCCAGAAGGCGTGGATCGGATGGCCGTAGAGCTCCTGCGACATGAGGCCTCCGTCGCCGTTGGGCATCGTGCTGCCGAGCCTGATCGGGTGGGCGGGAGGCCAAGTTACCCCGACGCCTGCCCCAGCGCCTCGTTCAGCGCCGCCTCGAGACGGGGCAGCACCTCCGCGGCCGGTCCCTCGGCGCGGGCCCCGGCGGCCCGGGCGTGGCCCCCGCCACCGAAGCGGGCCGCCAGTTGGGCCACGTTCACCGCGTCCGGGCCGGGCTTGCTGCGAAAGCTCATCCGCGTGACCAGGCGGCCATCCTCCTCCCGGTTCTCGCTCAGAAGCACGATCACCCGGATCGTGCCCACCTGCTGCGGCACGTCGATCAGCCGCTCCGTCTCCTCCATCAGCGCCCCGGTCTGGTCGAAGTCTTCCGCCTGCAGCGTCATGATCGCCGCCTGCCCCCCGGCCACGGGCTTCAAGCTGTCCAGCGCCCGCGTCAGCAGCGCCAGCTTCTGCGGCCGCTCGGTCTGCTCGAGCACCTGGTACAGCGCCGCCTGGTCCACCCCCTCGCGCAGCAGCCGGGCGGCCAGCTCGTGCGTGCGCGGGCTGGTGTTGGAGAAGCGGAACCAGCCCGTGTCCGACGCGATGCCCACGAACAGCGCCTCGCGGATGACCTGGCTCAGGGCCCCGGGCACGCGCGAGTCGAGCAGATGATCCAGCACGTCGGCGACGATCTCGCACGTGGCCGCGGCCGTGCCGTCGACGCAGCGGTACCGGGCGGGGATGTCCCCGGAAAGGTGGTGATCGAGGATCAGCGTGCGCTCCAGCCGGCCCTGGACGAACTCGCCCAGCGGCCCGAGCTGGACCCACGCCCCCGTGTCCAGCAGGATGCACAGCCCCGGCTCGGGCAGCTCGAGGCCCGGCTCGTGGACCCGCGCCAGCTCGCTGCCCGCCAGCTCCATCAGGCTCGCCGGCACCGGCGGGGCGAAGCAGGCGGTCACCTCCCGGCCCAGCGAGCGCAGCGCCGCGGTCAGCGCGATCACCGCGCCGAACGCGTCGCCGTCGGGCTTGGCGTGCGTCAGCACCAGGATCGGGCCCTCGGCCGCACCGATCAGCTCCGCCGCCGCGGCCACGTCCAGCGTCGCGTCGTAAGCCTGCATGCGTGTCCCGGTCGTGCTCAAGCTCACCCCCTGTCCA
>SLDI01000090.1:0-3268 GCA_007125385.1 Phycisphaeraceae bacterium
CGAGTTGGCTTTGTGTGTATCGCCTGCCCATCCTCCATCTTGTACCGAGAATGGCGGCATGGCGCAACCCCTATATGTTGTGGTTGGGCGGCCATGGCAACACAAGGCGTGAACGGTTACAAAGCATTTTACCAGACGCGGCAGGGCCGGCGGCGGCCTGAAACGCCCGCCTGGACCGGCCGGTGCAGCCGACGGCCGACCCGAGCGTGCGGCCTTTCGGGCGTTCTGGCCGGTGCGGTCCGGATCTCTGGCGGGATCAATGTTTATTGCCGCCCTGGGTGGTATGGAGGCTCAAGTCGGCATGCGCTGGATTGAGCGAGGATGTGGCAGACGCGGCGCCCGGGCGTACAAAGCGATCAGCCGCATCAAGAGTCTGTCCGTATCGGGGGCGATCGCTACGGCTTCACGGGCTCGACAACCCGGCGGGCTTCCTCCACGACGTAAAACGTGCCTTCCACGGCGACGGACGGCAGGGACACCTCGCCGTAGCCCGGCAGCTCGAGCTTGACGTGCGCAAGCGCGCGGCGTGGGGCGTGGGCGTAGATGAGCCAACGTCGACGCGGCGCATCATCGATGACGTGTGCGAGGGCGAAGACCTTGAGTTCCGTGTCGGACTGCCATGGGCGGGGGGGATTGGCGTTGACATCGAGCAGGAAGTTGCGTGGTTCGTCCCTGAAGGCCTTGGGGATGTCGATCTGATAGGGGTGATCGTGGCTGGGGTTGGGCACGAGCTCGCCATGGCGCCAGAACTTGCGCAGAACGGGATCCTGATGGACACGGGTCACGGCGTCGGCCAGGGCGAGGAAGTATTCTTCCAGCTCCTCGCGCGGCTCCAGGGGACGGCGAAACTCGCGAACCAGACGCGGCTGGAGAAGCCACATGCCGAACTGGACCATGCCGGCGTATCGGTCGGGCGTGTATGGATGTCCACCGGCCTCCAACTCACGTCGGCGGTCCCGCCCGGGATGGATCGGGGCGTAGCCATCGAATACCGACAGCTCGTACCACAACTCGGGGTTCAACTCCAGCGCCTGCCGCTTCATGAATACCTGGTTCATGGCGGCGACCTGCACGCCGTAAACCTGGAAATCCGTGCCCCGGAGCAGATAGTAGGAAGGTGACACGCCGTCCCACGCCAACGGCCAGGGGTTGACCCGATCTCCCGCATGCAGCGAGTAGTTGGGCCAGTTCGGCCAGCGCCCCATGGAGCGCATCCCGCCGCCACCGTAGCCGACGAAGCGCGCATTGCGACGCCAGTTTTCGTTGATCAGGGCCTCGCGAAAGCCTTCCTGCAGGGCGCGGTAGCGCTCGATCCATGCGTCGCCGACCACTTGCCGCTTGAACTCGTCGCTGCGACCCGGCCCGTACCGTTCCAGATAACGTTGGGACTGCTCGACCTCGTGCCAGCGCAACGTTTCGGCTTCGTTGTTGGAGATGAACAGCACCAGGGGCGGATCGGGATACCATCGCTGCAAATGCCGCAGAATCGGCGTCGTGGCCCATCGCCGACCGACCTCGCGCCATGGTTCGATCGGCCCGAACGGACACAGCTTCTCGAGCCTTTCGCCGGCCGGCGTGATGACATGCGGGTTGCGCTCATGAGGCAGGTTCAGGAACTCACGCTCAACGTAGAGCAGCTCCTCCCATTGTCGGGCGATCAGCGCGATGGGCAGGTTAAGCCGCGCCGCGCGGTCCAGCGGCCGGGCGTAGGGGGCCACGGCCTTGGCTTGGTCGGGCCTGGGGTGACGAAAGGCCGGCATAAGCGGGTAGCCCCGCTCGATCAGGTCCATCTGGTAGCTCGGGTCGAACGAACCCGGGATATGCCGCACCGCCCAGTGCCCGATCAGAGGCAGCGGCCGACCGCCCGGATCGTCGTTGGAGCGCAGCGCTTCGCCGCGGATTGTCTGCTGGGCGTTTGCGGCCGAGCCGCCGACGAGCCGGGTGCGGCTCCCCCCGCCGCGCACGACGCGATCGCTCGCGTCGTCGGCGCGGTAGGCATCTCCGTCGTCACCATCGTCGGACGGGTCGTCCGCCGTGTCAGTCGACCCTCCGTCATCGCCACTGCCTCCGCCGCCACCGGCCCCTCCGCCGCCACCGCCACCGAGTCCTCCCCCGCCACCGCCTCCGCCACCACCTCCGCCACTGGCGGTAAGGGTGACGCCGCCGGCGCCACCGCCGTCATCGCTGGCGGTCGTGATGGCTTCCGCGGGGCCGTGCCTGATGAACACCCAGCCGCCTCGGCGCGGCGGGAGCACGTCCTCAGCCGCTCGCTCGCGGGCCGGTGTGTCGCCCGTCTCGGCTTCGGCCTCGAGCTCGGGCTCGGCCTCGGATGGGTCAATCTCCTGGAAGGCCAGAACCCACCAGCCCGTCAGCAAATCCAGATCGCGCGCCAAGCCGGCCTCGCCGGCGAGGCCGGTGGAGATCGGCAGGTCGCTGGCCAGTTCCGCCGTGGCGTCGGCGGCCTCCCGATCATCGGCCGGGGCGTCGATCATCCCACCGACGGCACCCGTGACCGTGACGAGCACCCCGACGCCGAGCCCGAGAAACCAACATTTGGCTAGCCGATTCACGACAAATCCTATGCCCGGACACGGGCGCGTCCATCATCACGGTTATCGATCATTTGGCCGGACTCGTTGGCCGTGTCGTCCGGGATAGACAGATTATGCCTGCGGGCGGTACCACCGGCAGCGGTTGCGCCGGCTATGACGGCGTCAGACGGACGATGGTCTCCCGCGCGTCCACGCAGGTCCGTGCTGTCGTGCCCGACGACAAGCTCCGCGCAGCCTCGCGGCAACGGCACCGTCGTCGCATCGAGTAGCGGGGCGACCGCTGCGGGCGTGCCGGCCACCGCTATACTCGCCGCCGTGAGCACCACCCAATGGCAACTGCCCGGCGCCGATGGCCAGCCGCTGTATGGCAACACCCACCTGCCCGCGGGCGCGACCGCTGCCGCACGCGGGGTGCTGCTGATCTGCCACGGTTTCAAGGGCTACAAGGACTACGGCTTTCTGCCGGCCCTGGCGCACGCGGCGGCCGGGCGCGGGCTGATCGCCCATCGCTTCAACTTCAGCCACAGCGGTGTCACGCCGCGGCACGAGACGTTCGAGCGACCCGACCTCTTCGAGCGCGACACGTTCGCCAAGCAGGTGCATGACGTGCACGCCGTGGCGGCGGCGGTAGAGCGCGGCGAGCTGGCGGGGGCGGGGCTCGGGCAGGTGTGGTTCGGTCACAGCCGCGGCGGCGTGACGGTGACCCTCGCCGCCGA
>SLDI01000673.1:0-3265 GCA_007125385.1 Phycisphaeraceae bacterium
CAGGCCGTCCATCCCCGGCATCATCACGTCGAGCAGGATGACGTGCGGCTGGTGCTGCTGCGCCATCGCCAGGCCGGTGACGCCGTCGCCGGCGTGGAGGAGGCGGTGCTCGTCGCCAAGCGTCGCGTGCAGGAAGTCGCGCATCGCCGGCTCGTCGTCGACCAGCAGCACGAGCCCGGCCTTGGCCTTGCGCCGCGGCGCGGGCGCCGGTTCGGGCGGCTGGGTGTCGGCCAGGTCGGGCACGCCACCCTGACGCCTGGCGCGCTGGAACAGCCGGGCGGTCGGATCGTCGTACGTCTCGGGCTCGGTGAGCACGGTTTCGCCCTCGCCGGCGGCGGCGCGTGGCAGGCTGACGTTGAACGCGGCGCCGTGGCCGGGGTCGCTGCGGACGGTGATCCGGCCGCCGTGGGCCTCGACGAGCTCGCGGGCCAGCGCCAGGCCCAGGCCCAGGCCCTGGTAGGGGCGTGTCGATGAGCCGTCGACCTGTCGGAAGCGCTCGAAGATGTGCGGGATCTGGTCGTCGGGGATGCCGATGCCCGAGTCCTCGACGGTGACGATCACGTGCTCGGCGGTGGCGGCGAGGCGGGCGGTGACCGTGCCGCCGGCGGGCGTGAACTTGATCGCGTTGGTCAGGAGGTTGAGAAACACCTTTTCCAGCCTGGCCGGGTCGCCGCAGACGATGCAGGGGTCGTCGTGGTGGCGTTCGAGGTGCAGCGTGATGTGCTTGGCCTGCGCCAGGCCGCGCACCGACTCGAGCAGCCCGGGCAGGTAGAGGGCGAGGTTGATCTTGCGTTGGCCGGCGTCGTCGGTGGGTTGGCCGGCGTCCAGTTGCACGATGTCGAGCAGGTCGTTGATGAGCTTGAGCAGGCGCAGGCCGTTGCTCTGGACGGTGCGGAGCACCTGGCGTGTGGCGTCGTCGAGGCGTGGCTCGTTGGCGAGCAGGCGATCCACGGGGGCCAGGATGAGGGTCAGGGGGGTGCGGAGCTCGTGGCTGACGTTGGCGAAGAACTGGGTCTTGAGCCGGTCGAGCTCGGCGAGCTCGTGGTTGCGCTGGTCCAGCTCGTATCGCAAGCGGAAGTCGGCGACGCGTCGGAGGTTGTAGTAGTGGCAGGAGGTCACGGCGATGATGCTGGTCACGACGATGAAGAAGAGGTTGTTGCCAAAGACGGCCCAGGAGCCGACGAGGCCGGTGCCGGGGGCGAGGCACGCGAGGCTGTAGGCCGCGACGACGCCGAGGCAGATGGCCACGGCCTCGCGGATGGTGTAGGGCATCAGCAGGCAGGCGCCGATGATCACCAGGTTCAGCCCGGCATAGTAGGGCGAGTCGGCGCCGTCGCCGGTGACGTGGATCATCCAGGTGATGGCGACGGCGGCGAGGACGGCCCAGGCGCTGCCGACCCAGGGCATGCAGGTCCTGGCGTGCCGGGTCAGCAGCAGGACGAAGACGATGGCCACCGCCAGGACGGTGGCCCAGCGGAGGTAGAAAAAGGGCAGCAGCAGTTCGGGGTAGACCAGGGCGTCGAGGATGCTGCCGGCGGGCATGAGCATCAGGGTCAGGGCGCATCCGACCCGGGCATGGCGCAGGCGCAGTTGCTGGTCCGCCTCGCGATATGCCTGGTGGAATGGTTGATCGGGAATTTCCCGATGCATCATTCAGGGTCCTCGCCCTTCGGTCGTCGCACCTCCAGGAAGACGTTGGTGCCGGTGGCGTCGGTGAAAGCCTGCACCGGCGATCCGGCCGGGGCCAGCTTCAGCATCTGCTGCTTGCTGCGATGGATCAGGTTCCACTCCAACACGTGCTCCATGAACTGCCGCATCGGATTGGACGGATCGACGTTGGTCGCCACGACCAGTCCGCCCGGGACGACGCTGTGAATGAAGAGCCTGAGCAGTCGTTTGCAGATCCGATCTGAAAGATAATCGAAAAGCCCGGCGCAGTAAACAAGATGATACTCGCCACTGGCGTGGCGCAGGCGGTCGGCGCCTGGTCGGCTAGCCTGCCGCAGCAGGCCGTGGATCGACTCGTGCACCATGCGCAGCTCGGGGTGGCGGCCGGTGGCGGCGATGGCGTCGTCGATCACCCGCCTGGCGTAGGCCAGGGTCTCGTCGTTGAAGTCCACGAGCTCCAGCGTGCAGTCGTCGGCGCGGGGCGACTGGTGAAGGAACTGCTGCACCTCGATGGCCGGCCCGCAGCCGACGTTGAGCACCCGCAGGCGGTGCCCGGCCTCGACGGCGCGTCGGGCCTCGTCGTCCAGGCACCGGGCCAGGCGGTCGATCCGGTTGCGATGGCCCTGGGCGGTCGGGGCGGTGATCAGCAGGGCGTTGACGATCCGGGCGTAGATGGTCTGGCCTTCCCACGGCCGGCGAAACATCATGTTCACCATCTCGTAATCGCCGGCGTAGCCCAGCGGCTTGGTGAAGGTGCGGTGGATGAACGGCGAGCACAGCAGCAGCGGGTGCAGGTCGCGGCGGGCGAATTCCTTGTGCGCCGGCAGCAGGTCGCCGGGGACCTCGGCGGCGCACTGCTCGTAGCGCTGCCAGAGCTCGCGGAGCTTGGGCAGCGTCTGGCTGGAGATGTGCTCGGTCAGCTCCTCGTGCGGCGCGTCGGCGGGCCCGGAGCCGTTGCCGCCGACCACGGCCTCGTAGTGGGCGAGCCAGCGGCTGAGCTCCTGGCAGAAGTTGGCCATCGTGCCGACGACGAGCTGGTACGGCCGGCGCAGGGCGGTGACGCGTTCCTCCCACTCGGTGACGAAGCCGGCCACCTCCTCGCGCAGCGCCGGGCCGGGGGACAGTTGCAGCAGCTCGGACCAGGGGTCCACGAGGGTCACGGAGACGATCAGCACGAGCCCGGTGGTCATGAGGTTGCTGACGACGGCGCGGCCGCGGTAGATGACGCGGTCGCCGCGGCGGATCTGGAGGTCGCCGAGCACCTCGCTGAGCTGGACGATGGAGTAGGGGTTGTAGACCTCGAAGACGGCCATGTTGCGTGACAGGCGCACGAGCGTGCCGCGGCCGGGCTCGTTCTGGCTGTTGCGAAACAGCACGAGGCTGTCGGTGCTCGTCTGCGGCGTGGTGATCACGTCTCGCTCCTTCGATGCGGCCGCGTGGGTACGGATTGCCGGTGGCACCTGTGGGGTATTCCCGGATCCATATGGACGCGGACGCGGTGAAAATGACGTTCGCCGCAACAGGCGAAAGGGGCGCGCGGCGATGCTTCACCAGGCGCGATCGGGCAGGCGGTATCGCCGCTTTAGATGCCCGCGGG
>SLDI01000112.1:0-3264 GCA_007125385.1 Phycisphaeraceae bacterium
GTGGGTTCCGCTTCGCTCTACCCACCCTACATCAGCGCCGCCACCGAATAGTTCACGGCGTTGGGTGCCACACAGCCTGCCGTAGGCTGCTGTGTGCGATTCACCGTTGATGGCCCAAGCACACAGCACCCTGCCGGGATGCTGTGTGGCACCCTTCTTACACACGTTCTTATGCATTCCGTTTTCTGCATTCTGCATTCTGCATTCTGCATTGTTCTTCACACGTACCCGTTGTCCCGATACCACTTGGCCGTCGCCTCCAGCCCCTGCTCGATGCCGACGCGCGGCTGATAGCCCAGCTCCCGCTTCGCCCGGTCGATGCGAAACGCCCGCATCTGGCGAAACCAGTCCACCCGTCGGCGAAACAGCGGCGGCGTGAGATGCACCGGCTTGCACATCGCCTCGCAGCACGTCGCGGCCGCGTACAGCGGCCAGAAGGGCCAATACTTGATCCGCACCGGCACGCCCAGCGACGCCCCCACGTGCCGCACCAGGTCGTTGAGCGTGTAATACCGCGCGTCGCCGATGAGGTAGCTGCGCCCGGCCCCGTCCGAGGCGTTGGCGGCCGCCAGGAACCCGTCGACCAGGTTGTCGATGTAGACCGGGTGGTAGGTCGTCTGCCCGTCGCCGAACATGTGAAACGTCCCGCGCCGGCACATGCGATAGAGCATCAGGAAGCGCGCCGGGTCGCCCGGGCCGTAGATCGCCGTCGGCCGCACCGTCACCGCGTCCAGTCCGCGCTCGTTGACCAGCCGCCGCACCACGCGCTCGGCCTCGTACTTCGTCTGCTGGTAGTAGTCGGCCGGCTCGATGGGCGAGTCCTCGTCGCCCGGCGGCTCGGCGATGTGCCCGTGCACGCCCTGCGTCGAGCAATAAACGAACTTGCCCACGCCCACGTCCGCCGCCGCCTCGGCCAGATGACGCGTGCCCTCGACGTTGACGCGCCAGTAGAAGCTCTCCGGCACGTTCAGTTGCCGGAACGCCGCCGCGAGGTGGAACACCACGTCCGGCTCGGTGCGCTCGACCGCCCGGCGGGCAAAGGCGCGATCCGCGACCGTCCCCAGCTCGATGCGCGCCCCCCGCCGGCTCAGCTCCTCGTCAAACAGCCCCGGGGCCACGTCCACGACGTGCACCTCGTGGCCCTCGTCCAGCAGACGACGGGTCAGGTGGCTGCCGGTGAATCCCGTGCCGCCGGTGACCAGCGCTTTCATGTCGTCGTCTCCTCGATCAATCCGGTCCGCCACGATGGCACGAAGGGCACGAAGCAAGGCATGGGCATGTCTGCCGTCGTGGGGGCGCCACTGACAAACACCGGGTGCCACTGACAAGTGAAGTCTGCGGAGCTTGTCCGTGCGAAGCTGTGATCGGCGTCCGGAGATCACGCCCTTCGCCCGGCTCAGGGCGGGCGTTCGCCGGCAGACGAGCTTTGCCCTGCTTCGTGCCTCCTTCGTGCCTTCGCGGCTAACCCCGCACCAGCCCCTGGACGTACTCGTACAACTGCTCGACACGTTGGCAATGCGCGTGCCAGGTGTGGTTGGCCTCGACGAACGCCCGGCCGGCCTCGCCCACGCGCTGGCGCAGCGCCGCGTCCGCCAGCAGCCGCGTCAGCGCCGCGGCGAACGGCTCGGGCTCGGCCGGTGCCAGCATCGCGATGCGCTCATCGAGAATCTGCGTGTGCGTCGGCAAGGCGGTGGCAAGAACCGCCTTGCCCGAGTGCAGAAAGGGAAAGATTTTCATCGGGGTGTTGACCCCGCGCGTCCGCGGCACCACGAGCACGTCCGCGTCGGCCAGCGCCTCGTGCAGCCGATCCAGCGGCCAGGGGCCCGGGCAGTGCACGTGCTCGGCGATGCCCGCCTCGGCCGCCCGCTGGTGCAACGCCCGGATCTGGCCGTCCGTGCCCCCGAGCAGGACCAGCTCGAATCGCGGCCCGGGGCGCATCGCCCGCGCCGCCGCCGCCAGCAGCAGGTCCAGCCCCTGGTAGGGCTGAAAGTTGCCCACGTACATCACGACGGGCACGTCGCCCGCCAGCCCCGCCCGCGCCCGGACCTGTCCCGGCTGCGGCTTCTCGTCGACGCGCAGCAGCGAGATGTCATCCAGCCGCTGCACGTGCCGCGCCTCGTGCCGCCGGGCCAGCTCCTCGAGCTCGCGGCAGACCGGGGCGGCGGCGATGCATCGCCGCACCGCCGCCCGCTCGCAGGCCTCAAGCACCCGCGCCGCCGGCCCCAGCACCGGCATCTGCTCCACGAGCTGCTGGGCGATCGACGAGTCCATGTCGTAGACGTACGGCGTGCCGTGGATCGCCCGCAGGGCCATCGCCAGGAACACCGCCTCCTCGCCGGCGTGCACGACGTCCGGCCGGGCCCGCCGCAGCACCCGCCACGCCTTGCCCAGCAGCAGCACGTCGCACGCCAGCTTGCGCCACGAGAAGCCCGGCCCGGCCGGCACCAGCCAACGCGGCGCCCGGATCCGGTGCACCGTCAGCCCCGGGTATCGCCGATCCTCGCCCGCGTGGTAAACCACCAGCTCCACGCGCTGGCCAAGCTCGCACAGCGCCCGCACCAGCAGGTCCACGTCGATCGGCGTGCCCCGGTCCACGTAGTACGGCTGCGGGGCGATCACCAGCACATGAATGTGTCCCGCCCCGTCGTCGCCCCTCGGCCGTCTCTCGTCCGTCCCCGCGCCCGTCAGGCGCCGCCAAAGTATCCGGTCAACCACCGCGCCGAGCATTTCTCCCACTCCCCGCCCACGACCAGCCAGCCTGCAACGACGCTAGCCACCGGCCGGCCGCCTATCCATTGCCGGCCGCACCGGTGTCAGGCTACGGAGGCGCCCGATCAGCGACGGCCCCCGCCTCGCGGACCCGCCCGGGCACCGGCGTCAACGCCCCGGCCTGAGCCCGGTGACGGGCGTAACGGCCGGCGGGGGCCGGCCCGACCCCGAACCTTGATTGCCCAATTCCCCCACCAAACCTTGAACACGCCCGCCGGCGATGTTACGGTATGTTATGCCCACCACGCAGGACATCCTCACCGACGCGGGCACCCGCTCACAGGACTCCGAGTTCTACAACCCCATCCCCGACGGCTATAAGCCCGGACGCCACAAGTACGTCGTCGTCCTGGGCACCGTCATGTCCGGCCTGGGCAAGGGCATCTTCTCCTCCTCGCTCGCCAAGCTGCTCAAGGACAAGTCCCTCAGGGTCGCCCCCATCAAGATGGAGGGCTACCTCAACATCGACTCCGGCACGCTCAACCCCTACCGCCA
>SLDI01000655.1:0-3263 GCA_007125385.1 Phycisphaeraceae bacterium
CCGCCACGCCGACCCCCGCCACGCCGACCCCCACCGCGCCCGCCGACGCCTGCTCCTCGACGACCCCCGCGGCCGCATCCGCCTGCCCGGCACCGCCGTCAGGTGTCAACCACGGCTGGATCAGCGCCGCCTCGATCGTCTGCCCCGGCGCCAGCACGTTCGCCCGCTGGCAGATGTTCTGAAGCTCGCGCACATTGCCCGGCCAGGGATAGCGCTGCATCAGCTCCAGCGCCTCGGCCGTGAACCGCTTCGCCTCGCGCCCCTCCCGCCGCGCCGTCTCCACCAGGAAGTGCTCCGCCAGCGCCGGCACGTCCTCGGCCCGGTCGCGCAGCGGCGGCAGATGCAGCGGCAGCACGTTCAGGCGATAGTACAAGTCCTGCCGAAACTCGCCCGCCGCGATCGCCTCGCTCAAGTCCCGGTTCGTCGTCGCGATCACCCGCACGTCCACCTGCATCGTCGTGCTCGAGCCCACACGCTCGAACTCACCCTCCTGCAACACACGCAAGAGCTTGGCCTGAAGCTCCGGCCCGATCTCGCTGATCTCGTCCAGCAGCAGCGTCCCGCCGTCCGCCAGCTCGAATCGCCCCTTGCGAAGCTGGTCCGCCCCCGTGAACGCCCCCCGCTCGTGGCCGAACAACTCGCTCTCGAGCAGGCTCGACGACAGGGCCGCGCAGTTCAGGCAGAGCATCATCCGGTCGCGCCGGGGGCTGTGGGCGTGGATCGTCCGCGCCACGACCTCCTTGCCCGTGCCCGACTCGCCGCTGATCATCACCGTGTTGTGCGAGGCCGCGACCTGCTCGATCTGCCCGGTGAGCGCCCGCATCGCGTCCGATTGGCCGATCAACCGCGGCGACGCCTCCGCGCCGCCCGCCCCGCCACCCACCTCGCTGCGCAGGGCCGCGTTCTCCCAGACCAGCCGACGATGCTCCACCGCGCGCTTGACCACCAGCACGAGCTGATCGCCTTCGAACGGCTTCTGGATGAAGTCGAACGCCCCGTGCTTCATCGCCTGGACCGCGTCGCCCACCGACCCGTAGGCGGTCATCAGCACCACCGGCAACTGGTCGTCGAGCTCGCGCAGGCGGCGCAGCAACTGAAGCCCGTCCATCTCCGGCATCTTCAGGTCGGTCACCACCGCCGCCGGCCGATGCCGCCCCAGCGCCGCCAGCGCCGCCGCCCCGTCCGCCGCCGCCACCACGCGGAAGCCGGCGCGCTGCAACGTCGCGCCGACGCTGTCGCGCATCATCTGCTTGTCGTCGACAACCAGCACCCGATCACTCATGTGCGCCTCCCCCCGCCACACCCGAGCTCAGCGCAGGCGAAGCTCGGGATCGGCCCCGACCGTCAAGCCCCGCCCGTTCCCCCTGCTTGTCCATCGACCGCGGCAGATGCAGTTCGAACACCGCGCCGCCCTCGGCCGCGTTGTCCGCCACGATCGCCCCGTTGTGCGCATCGACGATGCGGTGCACGATCGCCAGCCCCAGCCCCGTGCCCGTGTTGCGCGTCGTGAAGAAGGGGTTGAAGATCCGATCGATGTCCGCCGGCTCAATGCCCGGGCCGGTGTCGGCCACGCGGAGGCACACCCCCTGCTCGTCCCGCGCCGCCGAGAGCGTCAACACCCGCCGATCCACCTCCGCCATCGCGTCCACCGCGTTGCGCACCAGGTTCAGCAGCGCCTGGTGCAGCAGGTCCGCATCCGCCCGGAGCTCGATCGGCCGGCTCGCCTCGATCACGCGCACGTCCGCGGCCGCCGACTCGATCGCCGGCCGATGCGCATCGACGGCCCGGCGCAGCGCCTCGTGCGCATCGATCCGCACCGGCCGGGGCTCGATCTCGCGGGCAAAGCTCAGCACGTCGTTGACGATCCCGTCCAGCCCGCGCACGGCCGCGACGATCTTCTCCGCATGGCCGGCCGCCTCCGCCAGCGCCGCCTCGCGCTGCGCCGCTTTGCCCAGGTCATCGCGCGCCATCTGCGCGTAAAGCTGGATCGCCGAGAGCGGGTTGCGGATCTCGTGGGCGATCCCGGCGGCCATCTCCCCCAGCGCCGAAAGCCGACGCGAGCGCTGAAGCTGGGCGTTCGTGCTCGCCAACTCCCGCCGCAGCCGCAGCACCTCGCCCTTGAGCCGCTCGTGGCTGCGCTGCAACCGCTCCGTGACCTGGTTGTACGCCTGGATCACCTCCGCCAGATCGGCCTGGTGCTGCGCCGCGAGGGCCGGGTTGTCCACATTCGTCGCCGTCATGAGCGATCCATTACACGAGAACGGGACGACGCGCGAACCGGGTATCCGCCCACCACCCCGTGCTCCGTTCGTGTTCATTCGTGTTCATGCGTGGCTTCGTTCTCATCCGCGACCGTCCGTGAACCGCGCCGCCGACGCCGCGCTCTGGGCGTAGGCGTTGACCGCCCGGCCGGCATGCGTGACCTGCCGCATCTCCGCGCCGACGTCATCGCGCGCCTGGGCCAGTTGCTGCCGGTCGCGGTCGTCCTGGGCGATGATCTGCTCGAGCAGGGCCTCGACCTCGGCCAGCAGGACGTTGACCTGGTCGCGCTGCTCGGCCGGCAGCCGCCCCGCCGGGTCGCCGAAGCGCTGGCGCCAGGCGGACAGCTCGGCGTTGAGCTCGCCCAGCTGGGCGACGATCTGCTGCCGCTGGGCCAGCACGTGCAGCAGCTTCTCGGTCTCGCCGCCGGCGATGAGCTGGGCCTGCTCGGCGCCCAGGGCCTTGAGCTGGACGTACAGGTCGCGCTGCTGCGTCAGCTTGTCGATCAGCGCACCGCCGTCGGGGCCCGTCCTGGCTTGGGTTGGTTCGGCCATCCATGACCTTCCGCAAACAGATGGCCGGCGCACGAGGGCATCCTGCGCCCGATAAGCCGGCTGTAGGGCGTTATCGGCACCGGTGCCCGCGGCGGTTGAAGATTTCCCCACCCCAATCCATCGCCGCACGGAACGGAACCACATGCCAGATCGCAGCTTAAAACCAGATCGCGCCCCCGCCGGCGCGCCATTGAGCGCAAGTTCCTTGTTTTCAGTGACTTGGCAGGACTGGCACCCGGCGGGCGGGCCTGGGTGGTGTCACCGGCGGGGCGACGATCTCCGAAAAACCTTTGCCCCTGTCGCCGGGCATTCCCCTATTCGAGCCTGGCGCGCGGCTTTTGTGCCCGCCGGCGGGGCAAATGATCCTGTCAGCCCATTCCCCCTGCCTTATCATGGATGCCCCCCGGAGGGACGGCTTGCAGCTCCCGAGGTGGGGCCGGGCCCGTCAGG
>SLDI01000459.1:0-3262 GCA_007125385.1 Phycisphaeraceae bacterium
CGTCGAGTCCGATGTACAATGCCATGGCAAGCCTCCTTTCTGGGACTGGGGCGTTTCCGCTGATACGACCGATACGCCCCCAAGCGTACCAGCGGGAGGCTTGCTTCATAGATTCACTGGCAAGCGGAGTCCGCGGCGCTTGGCAGTGCGGAAGGATGCACCTCGAAAGCGTAGCGAGCGTGGGGTGCGATGATCGGGGCGCCACTGGCGGCTTGCCCGCCAGTGCGTGGGCGTCGCAGGCGGCGTGGGCGGCTTATTGACGTTTCAATGGTGGATTCAACCTCGACCGCGGGGGTGCCACGACTCGCGCTTCGGGTCTAGCCGTGGCACCCCGGGGCAGGGGCTTGGGACAGTGGCGTCGGCGCTGCGTTGAGGGGGCTCGGGAAATCCCGCCCTGGGCTCGCGGACTGGCTCGGGGCGGGCGTTGTCGGGCCCCGCTCGGCAAGCCCTCCGCCAGCCGCTATGCTTTGCGCCCATGGAGAAGGTCACCCTTGGCAAGACCGGTCTGGACGTGACGCGTCTGGGCTTCGGCGCGGCGAACGTCGGCTACCTGGGCGTCGAGCGCGAGAAGGTCGAACGCATCGTCAACAGCCTGCTCGACGCCGGCGTCAACCTCATCGACACGGCCGAGTGCTACCCCGGCTCCGAGCAGATGCTCGGGCAGACGGTCGCCCACCGCCGCGACGAGTACGTGCTCATGTCCAAGGCCGGCCACCGCGTCGAAGGCCTGGCCGGCGACGCGTGGTCCGCCGAGCTGATCACCCAGAGCGTCGAGCAGTCGCTGCGCCGGCTGCGCACCGAGACGATCGACATCCTGGTGCTGCACTCGTGCTCACTTCAGGTGCTCGAGCAGGGCGACGCCCTGGGGGCGCTCGTCGCCGCCCGCGACGCGGGCAAGGTGCGGTTCGTCGGCTACTCGGGCGACAACGAGGCCGCCGCCTACGCCGCCTCGCTCGACGACGTCGACGTGATCGAGATGAGCGTCAACATCGTCGACCAGCACAACCTCGACGCCGTCCTGCCCGCCTGCCAGCAGCGCGACCTGGGCGTGGTCGCCAAGCGCCCGCTGGCCAACGCCTGCTGGAAGGAGCTGAGCCTCCAGCCGGGCATGTACAGCCAGTACGCCGAGGTCTACACGCAGCGGCTGGCGGCGATGGGCATTCAGCCGCAGGATCTGGGCTTCCAGGGCCACGCCGACATCGAGTGGCCGGAGATCGCCCTGCGCTTCACCATCTCCCACGAGGGCATCCACAGCGCGATCGTCGGCACGACGAGCCTGACCAACGCCCGGGCGAACCTCGCCGCCATGGACAAGAGCCCGCTGCCCGACGACGTGGTGACCAAGATCCGCACCGCCTTCAACGACGCGCAGCAGAAGCTCGGCCAGCCCTGGCCGGGCCAGACGTGAGCGGGCACCGAGCGTGGTGAGCTCTCTCAGGACGGCATCGATGCGGGGTGGATCGAGCGAGACGATCATCGATGAGCATCGACGTGTCCAGCCACGTGCTCGAGCGTGCCGTCGAGGTCTTCGCCCGCGGCTTCGCGTTCACCCGCAGCATCACGCATCCCTACCTCGTCGCGCGCATGGGCCCGGCCTGGCGGCTGCGCGGCGCCCCGCGCCGCGATGAGGACTACCGCCGCGAGGAGTGGATCGCCTGCCACGTCGCACCGGCGGAGATGGATCGCCTGGTGCGAGCGCATCGGCGTGGCCGGTTCTGCCTCTGCGCCATCCTCGCCGCGGACGAGGACGAGGCCGAGCTGCGCGCCGCGTACCGCGAGCTGGGATACCGGCTCCACGCAACCGAGCCGTTGATGGTCCACGCCCTGAAGCGAGTGCCGCGCGTCAGCTCGCCGGCGCAGGTCCGGCGGGTCACGACGCCCGCGCTGGCCCGTCGGCTTGGACAGGCGCAGGAGCGCCGGCCGATGCCGACGGCGCACCAGGGGCGCGATGCGCCCCTGCGGCAGTACGTGGCCCTGATCGACGGTGAGCCGGTCGGCTGGGTGCGGAGCATCGTCGTCGATGACGCGACCTGGTGCTCGGACATGTACGTGCGGCCGGAGCATCGCCGCCGAGGCATCGCCAAGGCGCTGATGACACGAATGCTGCGCGACGACCGCACCCACGGGGCGACCGCCGCGGTGCTCACCGCTTCGCACACCGGGGCGCACCTGTACGAGTCGGTGGGGTACGCGCAGGTGGGGACGGTCTTCGTGTACACGCCCCGGCGTCAGTGAGACGGCCGGGCCACGAATCAATCTTCGGCCAACACCCCCACGTGCCGGGCCACGCCCTCGCCCAGCGCCGCCAGGTCGTAGCCACCCTCGAGCACCGAGAGCATGCGGCCGGCGCAGCATCGCTCCGCCACGTCGCGCAGCTCGCGCGTCAGGCGCTCGAAGCCGTCGGCGGTCATTGCCATGTTCGCCAGCGGGTCGCTGGCGGCGGCGTCGAAGCCGGCGGAGACGAGCAGCCCTTGCGGACGATGCGCGATCAGCCGGTCGCGCACCCGCTCGCGCCATGCGTCAAGGTAGTCGTCGTCGTCCGAGCCCGGCGGCAGGGGGACGTTGATCGTGTATCCCTCGCCGGCGCCTTTGCCTGACTCGTGCGCGAAGCCGGTGCCGGGGAAGAGCGTGTTCGGATCCTGGTGAATGGAGACGAAGAGCACGTCGCGGCGGGCCTCGAAGCTGTGCTGCGTGCCGTTGCCGTGGTGGACGTCGAAGTCGACGATGGCCAGGCGCTCCAGGCCGTGGGCGGCGATGAGGTGCGCCGCGGCGAGGGCGATGTTGTTGTAGAGGCAAAAGCCCATGGAGAGGTTGGCCTCGGCGTGGTGGCCGGGTGGGCGCACGGCGCAGAAGGCGCGGTGGACGCGGCCGGCGGCGATGGCGTCGGCGGCGGCGAGCGTGCCCCCGGCGGCCAGGCGCGCCACCTGCTCGCTGGCCGGACCGATCGCCGAGTCGGGCGAGTCGATGTACGGTCGGCCGAGATGGCAGGCCTCGGTCAGGCGGTTGATGTACCCGCGGGCGTGGATGCGCGTGATCGCTGCGTCGTCGGCGGGGGCGAAGTCCAGCCGCGTCAGCCCGTCGGCGAGCCCGTGCTCGTGCAGCGCCCGCTCGATCGCCCGCAGACGTGCGGCGCGCTCGGGGTGTCCCGGGCCGGTGTCGTGATCGAGGAACCGCGGGCTGTGGATCAGGGCGGCGGTCATGGGTTCGGGCATGATACGGGGCGGTGCTCGCAGAGGCCGCCGAGAGCGCGGCGGGCGCGGAA
>SLDI01000028.1:0-3262 GCA_007125385.1 Phycisphaeraceae bacterium
CAGCGGCTGGGTGTTTTTCAGCGCCGCCTCTGCCCCGCCGGGGCAGTTTGATCCCTGGCCACGCTTACCACGGGTTCCGCTGCGCTGCACCCGTGGCTACAGCCCGTCGCCCCTTCGGGGCGGCTCACAACGCCTGCCCGCAGAAGCTCGCGGCTTTGAGCGAGCGACACCCAACGCCGAAGCTCGCACGTCGCCCGCCACCATTTTGAGGTGCACCCCGGACCGCCTTACACATCCCGCACGCAGCGGAAGCCGTTGTTCGTTGTCCCGCTGTCGGGCGTGTTGCCCGTCCGCGCCGCGACCCGGTAGCGGTTGCAGTAGCTGCGATGGCACAAGTAAGACCCACCCTTTTGCACCTTGTGCGTGCCCTGGTCCGGCCCGGCCGGGTTCACCCGGGTCGCCTCGCTCGCCTCAAGATGCCAGTCAGGGCTGAACCAGTCCAGGCACCACTCCCACACGTTGCCCGAGACGTTGTGCAGCCCGTGGCCGTTGGCGGGAAAGGCGTCGACGGGGCAGGTGCCGGCGTAACCGTCCTCGGCCGTGTCCCGCTCGGGAAACCTGCCCTGCCAGATGTTGCACATGTGTCGCCCGCGCGGCGTCAGCTCGTCGCCCCAGGGATAGATCCGCTGCTCCAATCCCCCGCGCGCCGCCAGCTCCCACTCCGCCTCGGTCGGCAACCGCTTGCCCGCCCACCTGGCATAGCGCACCGCGTCGTTCCAGGACACGTGCACGACCGGATGATCCATGAGCCCCTTGAGGTTGGACCGCTCGCCCGCCGGCCTGCGCCAGCAGGCCCCCGGCACCGCCAGCCACCAGGCGAGCCCCTGCACGGCGTTGCTCTGCGCCAACCGCTGGGCGTACTTGGCCGGCAGGTGGCTGTGGAAGACGAACGACCAGCCGAAGCGCTCGGCGTCGGTGACGTAGCCGGTGGCTTGGACAAACTTTTCAAACGCCGCGTTGGTCACCGCCGTCGCGTCGATGTGGAACGGGCTGATCGTCACCTCGCGCACCGGGCCTTCCCCGTCCTCGACCCAGGCCTCGTCCGAATCCGTGCCCATGCGGAAGCTTCCGCCGGCGATGCGGATCATCCCCTCGGTCGAGCTGGCGCTGGCGTGTCGGCCCGCCTCGGCCAGCGGCACGCTGGTGACCGGGGCGGCGCCGGCGACGTGGTGGGGGCGCACGCCGCTGGGCATCGAGGCGGCCGTGAGCGGCGCCTGCGCGGCCGAGGGGGTGCAGCAGGTCTTCTTCGTCGGCGATGCCATGGTCGAACCCGCCAGTATATCAGTGCGGTGTCGCCGCGCCGCCAAGCGGCGCGCGGTTTGCACCCATGCCTCGCGGTGGCGGGTCGCGGCCCGGCCCGCCTGGAGCATCAGCCAAGGAGACCCCGCCATGCTCTACCGGGCCATTATCTTCTTCGTCATCGCCCTGATCGCGGCGCTGTTCGGCTTCGCCGGCATCGCCGGGGCGGCGGCGACCGTGGCGCAGGTGCTTTTCGTGATCTTCCTGATCCTGTTCGTCGTGTCGCTGATCGTCGGGCTCGTGCAGCGCGGCGGGCCGACGCACTGACCGGCACCGCCGCCGCGCCCCAAGGAGCTGCAACCATGTCCGCCTCCCCCGAACTGGAGCCGGGCGCCCGCCGACAGCTTCAGGCCCTGCTCGCGCAGGACCGCCTCAGCGAGCGCAGCTTCCGCGACGCCGGCGACCACCTGTACGACGCGGAGCTCACCGCGCTGTGTTACGAGCTGGCCCAGGCCCACGGCGACTTCGCCCGCGACCTGGCCAGCCTGCTGGCGCGGCAGGGCCAGCCCGTGCACGATCCGCCCGAGCGGCCCGTCGAGCGGGTCACCGGCTGGTGGCGGACCGTCCGCCGGCTGGCCACAGGCCAACAGGCGGCGACGCTGAGACGCCTGGAGCGCACCGAGGCGCGCACGCGGTGCCGCTACGACCGGGCACTGCGCCGGCTGCGCCCGCCCGGCGTCCGCCGCCTGCTTCATCGGCACCACCGCAGCATTCGTGATGCGCACAGGCAGCTCCGAACGCTGCGGAGAAGATATGCGGAGCGGGTCGCCTGACGGCCCCACTCCGCAGGCCGCGGCTTGACGCCGAAAGGCCAGGCTGTGGCTTGCGTGACGCGGCAGGACCGCAGCTCACAACGCGTCCGACGACCACGGACGGTCATCGGACGCGATTTTCCCAGGCCGGCCAGTTCGCCAGGCCTTCCCGTTCGCCTCCGCCGCCGGTAACATGCCGGGCCCCTGTCCACCGGGAGCCCTGCCATGATCATCCTCTCGACGGCTGCCCAGAGTGCCTTCACCATCGTTTTCACCGCCATCCTGATCATCGCCGGCATGATGGCGCTGATCGTCCTCGCGATCGTCATCCCCTTCTTCAACCTCTGGATGCAGGCGCAAATGTCCGGTGTCCCCATCGGCTTCCTCGAGCTCCTCGCCATGCGCTTTCGCCGGGTCGATCCGCGCAAGGTCGTCCTGTGCAGCATCCGCGCCGTCAAGGCCGGCCTCGACGTCGGCCCGGCGCAGATCGAAAGCCACCAGCTCGCCGGCGGCGACCCCGGAGCGACGATCTCCGGCATGATCGCCTTGAAGGAGCGCGACCTCGAGATCGACTTCACCCGGGCCGCCGCGCTCGACCTGGCCGGCTACGACCTGACGCAGATCGCGCCGCTCGCCGCCGAGCATGGGCTGACCACAGACGAGCTGACGCCCCGCTTCCTTGACAGCATCGGCGCCCCGCGGCGCGACACGGCTGCGGCCGAGGCCTGACGTCGCGCCCTGGCCCGGGAAGGGGGGAATGGTGTGAATGACCGGCGCGGGCCGCGGCCGTGCCCGGCCTTGTCGGTGGTCGTCAACGCTCACACGGACGAACGCCGCCGACTCCGCTTGTCAGGGGCACCGGGCGCCGTGAACGTTGCGTGTAGGGTGGGTAGAGCGAAGCGAAACCCACCACGATGGGCATAGATGGTCCGGGCAGAAACGGTGGGTTTCGCTTCGCTCTACCCACCCTACAGGCGCTGCCTCGCGCGAGGTGCGTGGCCCCGGAGTACGACGCACGCCCTCGCGTGAGGCGCGTGGTCTCGCCCCAGAGGGGCGAAGGGTTGTAGCCACGGGTGAAGCGCAGCGGAACCCGTGGTTGAGAGTCGGCGGCGCGAACCCGCCCCGGCAGGGGCGGAGGCGGTGTCCGCGCCTGCCGCCGCCCCTCCGGACCAGGCGCCCCGACGCCGCGCCGATCCACGGGTTCCGCGCCA
>SLDI01000693.1:0-3261 GCA_007125385.1 Phycisphaeraceae bacterium
CGGGGGCGTCGGGCACGGTGTCCTCGTCGGGGACGGTGCCCCAGTGCCCGGCGGCGTCGTCGAAGTTCTCCACGAGCCAGGTCTGCCGGCCCAGGGCATCGTGCCAGTTGGCGGTGATGGTTCCCGCGGGGTCGATCTGCTGGTAGACGCGGCCGGCGCTGCTGTAGGTGATGCTGGTCACGAGCACATCGTCGGAACGGTCCGGGGTGGTGGCGGGGCGGGTGAACGCCGCGCCGCCGTTGGTGCCGTAGTTGGCGGTGGCGATCTGGCGGCCGGCGCCGTCGTGCCAGAAGGCGACGTAGCTGGGGCGGGCGAAGCTGTCGTCGAGTTCGCCCTGGGTGGTGGTGTCATCGTGGTGGCGCTGGAAGGCGGCCTGCTCGAGAACATTGCCGGCCAGGTCGTAGGCGAGTTCGACCTGCTCAGCGAGGATGTCGTCGTCGAGGCCAAGGTTGGTGCCGTGCGGGTCGTCGTCACCCGAGCCGTCGTGGTAGCCGGTGTAACGGGCGATGGCCCGGCCCAGGCCGTCGTAGCGCGTCTTGGTGAAGGCGTCGCCGGCACCGGCCTCGATCCGCTTGATGGGCCGGCCCGTGGCGTCGTGCCAGGTGAGCGAGGTCAGGTGGTTGCCGGTGTTGCCGTTGTCGTCCACGGCGTAGATGCGCTGCTCGTACGGGCGGCCGCGCTTGTCATAGAAGATCTCGGTGCGGCTGAGCAGATTCCCCTGCTCATCGCGATCGTATCGCTCCATCTCGATCGGGCGGCCAAGGTTGTCGTAGCTGTTCTTGAGGAAGTGATTCCTCTCGCCTTCCTCGGTCAGGCGTCGGCCGCGGAAGTCATACGTGAAGCTGGTTTCGCGCGCAGTGGTGGCGTCGACGTGCCGGGTGAGCTTGGTCAGGTGGCCGTCACCGACGCCGCCGCCGTCGAACTCTCGCTCTTCGACGAGCACCATGTTGTTGCCGGGGGCGCCACCGCCGGTGGGATCCTCGGGCGTGGCGTCGGTGTCGTCGGTGCCGACCCAAGTGTCGGTGGCGCGGTCGCGTTCATCGAGCACCCGACGCGTGATCGTGCCATCGGCCCGCTTGCGGCGGATTTCGTTGCCCATGGCGTCGTAGCCCAGTGCCGTGGCGTGGTAGTTCGACTCCTCGCTACCGTCGCCGGTGTCAGGGATGTCGTGGTAGCGGCGTGTTTCGGTGAGACGGCCGCCCTTGTCCCGCTCGTGGACCGTCCAGGCCGTCCAGTCCGTCTGATCGAAGGTATCCGATGCGGAGAGGGCCCCGGAGCCCGTCGTCCGCCGGCTCTGGATCTGCTCCATGGACTGGTCTGCCTTGTCACGGATGACGATCGTGACCGGGTCGACCAGCACGTCGGTGTCGGCAGTGATGTTGTAGTAGCCCCGTCCTGTCGCGACGCGGGTGTTCTCGTGGGCGACCTCTTCCGTCAGGTGGTTGCCCTCGGAGCCGAAGTAGATCCACCACGTCGCGCGGCGGATTTCCTCGGCGGCGGTAGCCGGTATCACCTGGCGCGACGGAGCGCAGGTGGTGCGCAACGAGGATCGCCCGCCCATCGCAGACCTTGACGGCTACCCGGTCGCGTGGGACCTCATCGACGACTGGGATCGCTATCAGTGCTTCGGCCAGGGCCGGGCGGCGATTATTCAGTTCTCGCGCGGCTGCCCGCACCGCTGCACCTATTGCGGCCAGCACGAGTTCTGGAGCCGGTGGCGGCACCGCGATCCCAAAGCGCTGGCCCGCGAGATCGCCTGGCTGCACCACCGCCACGGGGTGCGCTTCGTCACCCTGGCCGACGAGAACCCGACCACGCACAAGCGGCGCTGGCGGGCGTTTCTGGAGGCGGTGATCGAGCAGGACGTGGACGTGCATTTGTTCGCCACGATCCGGGCCAAGGACATCTGCCGCGATGCCGACATGCTGCACCTCTACCGCCAGGCGGGCATCCTCTACGTGCTCATGGGCATCGAAACGACTGATCCGCGGCTGATCGAACAGGTGCGCAAAGGTTCGAGCACGGCCTTCGACTACCAAGCCTGTCAGCTCCTGCGCGAACATGAGATCTACTCGATCATCGGGCACATCGTCGGGCTCGGTGATGAGACCTGGGCGGACTTTCGCCGCGCCCGGCAGGCCCTGGCGACGTATGACGGCGACTACTTAAACGCGATGTATGTGACGCCGCATACGTGGACGCGGTATGCCGATGAGCAGGCGGACCGCCTCGTCGTCCAGGAGGATCAGCGTCGGTGGGATTATCGCAACCAGGTGCTCGCCCAGAAGCACATGACGCCCTGGCAACTGCTGCTGGCGGTCAAGTGGCTGGAGCTGTCGTTCCATCTGCGGCCGAAGCGGCTGTGGCGGTTGTTCGCGGATGCTCAACGTCTTCGCCGCTGGCAGGCGCTGTGGACGGCCTGGCACATCACGCTGGTGTGGCTGGCCGAGCTTGCTGATTTCTTCTGCCGCACGCGTTTTGCGAGACGGCCCCGACCGCTGGGGCACTGGCTTGAAGCGGCGGGCCGGCAACGTGAGATGGTGCGGTTGCGGGTGGCCGCGCCGGCGGGCGTTACTGGCAAGGGTCGGTTCGCGAGGAGCGCGAGCGGTTCGACCTGAAGGATTGCCGCTGGCCGCAACGGTATCGCGCGCCGCTCTGAGTTTCAGTTATATCGGAAAGAACTGTCCTATGCGAAGGATGATCTCACCATGACAACACCCCAACCCCGCATCGTTCTGGCCGGTGGCAGCGGCTTTCTCGGGACGCACCTGGCCCGGCACCTTCGGCAGGCCGGCTACGCAATCACGGTGCTGAGCCGACAGGGGTTGGCATCCACGGAGCCGGACGGTGACGGTGTTCGGTGGGTGCAGTGGGATGGTCAAACGATCGGACCATGGTCGGCCGAATTGGCCGGTGCCGCCGCGCTCGTGAACTTGACCGGGCGGAACGTCAACTGCCGGTACACCGGCCGCAACCGACACGCGATTCTGCACTCACGCCTGGACTCCGTGCGCGTCCTCGATGAGGCGATGCAGCGGTGCGACCAGCCGCCGCCCGCGTGGGTGCAGGCCAGCACGCTGGCGATTTACGGCGATCGCGCGGACGAGCCATTGGACGAGGCTTCGCCAACGGGACCGGGATTTTCGCCGGATGTCGCACGGGCGTGGGAGCAGGCGGTGAGCGAGGCCGACGCGGGTGGGGCACGCAAGGTGCTGCTGCGCGCCAGCTTCGTGCTCGGCACCGACGGCGGGGCGCTGCCGA
>SLDI01000366.1:0-3255 GCA_007125385.1 Phycisphaeraceae bacterium
ACCTCCAGGCGAACGTCGTTCGACGCCGACGCGTCCGCCACCAGGTTCACCTTTGCGTAAACGAACCCCTTGACGGGATGGACACGATTCAGGACAGTCTTGAGCAGCATCGCTGAGCCTTCCGCAGGTTGTTGGCGTGGTAACCAATCAACCTACCCGAAGTTCAGCGATGCTTTTTCATGCGCCGGCCCCAGCCCTTCCGGGGGCCGTCGGAGACCGGGGCCCGGGGCAGAGCCCCGCTATTTCACCCACAGATTCTGCGGGGGAACCATATTTTGTACGTCAATACCACGTTGGTCGCCACAAAGGACAACGGCGGCCAATATGACTACGCCGTGTTCCGGGCCTCCGGAAGTGAAGCCCAGGAGGTGGCTCGATGAGCCAGTCAGCGGGTCCTGTTGAAGATCCCACACTTCTGCAACACCTCGCCGCGATCGTCGAGTCCTCAGACGACGCCATTCTCAGCAAGACGCCCGAAGGCATTATCACGAGCTGGAATGCCGGCGCGGAGCGGATGTACGGCTACACAGCGGAAGAAGCCGTCGGTCAGCCCGTGTCGATGCTGGTCCCGGAGGAGCGGTCAAACGAGATCCCCGCAATCATGCAGCGCCTGCAACGCGGCGAGCGGGTGGACCATTATGAGACGGTGCGTCTGGCAAAAGACGGATGTCGGCTGCACGTTTCACTGACGGTCTCACCGATCCGGGACAGCCACGGTCGGCTCGTCGCGGCTTCCTCGGTGGCGCGCGACATCAGCGCTGGCAAGCACGCAGAGGCGGCACAGGCCGCAGAGCTTGCCGACTACCGGCGCATCGCCGAGATCAGTTCCCGGCTGACTCCCACCGATGACGTGCAGACGCTTTACAAGGCGCTGGTCGAGGCTGCTGTTGAACTCACCCATGCGGATCGCGGGAGCATGCAGTTGTTCGACCGCGAGGCGGGCGAACTGTGTCTGCTGGAGGCCCTCAACATGCCTCCGCGGGTCTGGGACGAGTTTGCCCGGCTCTCGCCGGAGGCGAACACATCCTGCGCCGAAGCGTTGAGGCGGGCAGAGCGCGTGATCGTCGATTATGCGGCGGATGAGCGGATCGCAGGCACGAGGGACGCACAGGCGCACCTGGATATGGGCATTCGGGCGGCGCAGTCGACCCCGCTGGTGGCGCGGTCGGGTCACTTGGTCGGCATGCTTTCCACCCACTGGAATCAGCCACACCAGATTCCACAATGGCAGCTCCACCTGCTGGACATCCTGGCGCGGCAGGCAGCGGACCTCATCGAGCGCACGCAGACGGAGCAGGCGCTGCGCGAGCGTAAACAGGAGCTCCAGCAGCTCAACGAGACGCTGGAGCGACGGGTGGCCGAGCGGACGGCCGAGGCCGAGCGACGCGCCAGCCAGCTTCAGGTGATCGCGAAGGAGTTGACGAACGCCGAACAGCGCGAGCGTCAGCGTCTGGCGCAGTTGCTGCACGACGATCTTCAGCAGATTCTGGTAGCCGCAAAGCTGCGGCAGCATGTCGGTCCTGGTGCGGATGATGCCGAACTTGGCCAACTCGTTACCCAGGCGATCGAGACGTCCCGCTCTTTGAGCGCGGAACTCGCCCCACCCGTTCTTCACGATCCCAAACTGGTGCCGGCACTGGAGTGGCTGGCACGCTGGGCGAAACAGCAGTATCGACTCAAGGTCACACTCGAAGCCGACCAGGACAGTGAGATCCCGGACGAGCAGCTACGCCTGCTGCTGTTCCAGGCGATCCGCGAGCTGCTGCTGAACGTCGTCAAGCACGCCGGTGTCCAGGAAGCGCGCGTGCTGCTGCGGCATGCGGATGACGACGCCATGATCCTGAGGGTCGAGGATGCCGGCCAAGGCTTCGATCCGGCGGTGGTGGCCCCCGGCGCGAAAAAGAGTAGCTTTGGCCTGTCGTCGCTGCACGAGCGGCTGGAGGTTGCGGGCGCGCAAGTGAATATCCACAGCGCTCCAGGCAACGGCACGCGCGTCCAGATCACGGTGCCGCCGGCCCGCATATCACAACAGACGCCAACCCCGGCGCCGATCGATCTCCCGGCTGGCAACGCGCCCCCCGCCGAGGCAGGCGACGCAAGGCATGTGCTCGTGGTCGATGATCATGATGTGGTGCGCCAGGGCCTGGCGAATCTCATCGAGCAGCAGCCGGACATGGAGGTGGTGGCCGAGGCGGGCTCGGGTGAGGAGGCGCTGGAGCTGGCGCGCCGTCATCGCCCTCATGTGGTGGTGATGGATGTCAGCCTGCCGGGCATCAGCGGCATCGAGGCGACCCGTCAGCTCATGGCCCAACTGCCGCACACGTGCGTGATCGGCCTCTCCGTTCATGCAGAGGACGAGGTGGCAGAGGCCATGCGTTCAGCCGGGGCGCAGGCGTACTTTCAGAAGTGCCGGGCGGTCGAGGAACTCGTTCAGGCCGTTCGCCGGCTCACGCCGACGCAACCGGCCGGGCACCGTGTGCGGGCTGATGTGTAGCAGGCGCGCGATCTCGTCGCGGCTGCGGCCTTCCAGCAGCAGCAGCACCATCACGACGCGCTGGCGCGGAGACAGGGCCGGCACAGCCCGGCCGCGATCGGGCGGTAGCTCAGCATAGTGCAGCCAGTCCACCTCGCTGAGCACGATGTGCGCGATGCGACGTTGCCGGGCCGTGAACGCCGGGCGCCCGCGTAAGCGGTGAGACCCGCTGCGGTTCACCCAGATCGTGACGGGATCTGGTCGAGGCTGAGCCGGACGACTGCGGAAATTCCGAAGTCAAAACCCGCAGGGACTGCCGCAACCGCCGGAGACGGTGTGTCACGGCCACTGCATAAAAAGCCAAAACGTAAAAGAAAGGCGACGACGTGGTGCCCCGCGGGGCGTGGCCGCGAGTGCGACCACGCCCCGCAAAACCTGGCGAACGTCAGGCGCCGGAAGTTCGAGGACCGTCCCCGGGCCGACGTGATGGATAGATATGAACCGTCTGGTTGAGGTCGGTGCTTACCGGCTTGCCGGACGTCGTACGAGCGGCCCCGCATAGCCATGGGCCGCCATCACGTCCGCGAGCTCCGCTTGAGCTGCGTGATGCGTGCTGGCGATACCATCAACTCGCCCGCCAGGTCCGCCTGCCTACCCGCACCGTGTGTCTCGGCCAGAAAACGGAACGTCATCCGAGCCTTCTCGCTTACCTGCGGCGTATTGAGCATGAACGGGAAGTCGTGATTTCGACGCACGACCTCGCCAGGCTCCTCGGCATCACG
>SLDI01000388.1:0-12066 GCA_007125385.1 Phycisphaeraceae bacterium
CCCGCCACGCGCCCCGCCACGCGCCGCGCCACGCGCCGCGCCGCTGCGCCACCGCCGCACGATCGCCTCGATCGCGAACACGCCCAGGATCATCGGCGAGGTCATCTGCGTCATGAACGCCAGCACAAAGAACACCCCGCATGCCAGCAGCGTCCGTCCCGACCGCCGCGTCACCCCGTCGTAGTAGAGGATCAGGCAGATGTTGTACAGCAGAATCTGCTGAATGTAGAACCGCCCGGCCTGCGATAGCCACAGGTGCCACGTCGCCACCGCCAGCAGCGCCGTAAACACCAGGGCCGTGCGCCGGTCCACCAGGCGCTGCGTCAGCCACCCGAGGATGAACACGCTGGCGATGCCGATGACCGCCGACGGCAGCCGCAGCGTCGCCTCGTCGATCCCCGCCGCCCGCCACGTGCCCATCGCGTGCGGCGAGACGCTGCCCGGGTCGATGCCCTGCACCCAAAGCCCGATCTGCGTCGGCACGTACGCCAGCGGCCGCAGCCAGTAGTCGATGTTCGGCTCGCGGGTCACGTGGTAGATCAGAAACAGCTCGTCGATCCACATGCTCGGCTCGCCAAGACGAAACAGCCGCAGCGCCGCCGCCACGGCCGTCAGCCCCAGCAGGCAGAGCAGGAACATGCCCCGGCTCACCGGTTGGGCCCCGGAGGCCGGATCGCGCTCAACGCTTGCGCCGACGCGGCGGCTGGGTTCGACCCGGGCTTGTGTCATCACCGATATCCTTTGCTCACGAGGCGACGCCGCCCACGGCCGGCGAACGCAGCGACCGCCAGGCAAGCCAGCCCAGCGGTGCTGACACGACCAGCAGCACGGCGCATCGCACCGCGCTGAGCACCACGTCCTCCAGCAGCGTCGCCGGGTTGTCGGGAATCAGGATCAACAGACCCACCACGAGCATCACCAGGGCCGCGTAGCCGCCGATCCACCCCATCACCGTGGGCATCACGGCCCGGCCCCGGACGCCGGTGGCGCGCATCGCCAGATGCATCAGCAGCACCGCGTGCAGCGCCAGGCCCACCGCCATCACCATCGCAAGCTCGACCAGACCGCCGCCGCCAAGCAGCGCCCACCCGGCCCCGACGACCACCACCGCCACCGCCGCAGCCCGGCTGACGATGATCTGCCCCGGCCGCGACAACGCGATCAGCACCGTCGCCGAGAACGTCACACTGATCGCCGGCAGGCTCGCGAGCATGAGCAGGCGACCCGGAGCCACCGCCTGCTCATAGGCCGGCAGCAGCCAGCGGATCGGCAGATGAAGCAGCAGTGCGCCCAGGCCGATCACCGGCAGGCCCAGCCCGACCAGCCAACGCGTGCCCTCGATCAACAACGAACCCATCGCCAGCGGACTCTTTGACCGCCCCAGCCGCCAGCGCAAATGCGGCAGCGCGACGTCGCCGGCCACGGCCGGGAGCAGCATCACCATCGCCGTGAAATAGCTCTGGATCGCATAGATTCCAAGCTCCCGCGGCGGCCGCAGCAGCCACAGCATCAGCTTGTCCGCGCTCCACAGCAGCACCAGCAGCAGCTCCGCCAGCACGATCGGCCACGCCACGACAATCAGCCGCAGCGTGTGCCGCCAGCGCAGCACCGGCCACGGGTACGCCGGGCCCACGATCGGCAGCAATACCAGCAGCACCACGTTCGACCCGATCACCGACACCAGCAGGCCGTCCAGCCCGAACCACAACGCCCCGACGATCCCCCCCACGCACATCAGCACCGCCCCCACCGACTCGCTCACCGCGATCCACCCGAAGCGGCGCTGCGCCGCCAGCGCGCTTTCGTAGACATCCATCGCCTGCTGCGTGACGATCGCCAGCGCCGCCAAATACCACCACCGCCGCACCGCCGCGTCCGCGCTCCATCCGCCGAGCGCCATCGCCACGACGATCGCCGCCACCAGCGCGCCGAGCAGCGTCGCCCCGGCCGCGACACGCTGGTGCGCCAGCGCCCGCCGCAGCGAGCCGGCCCCCTCGGCATGCGGCGAGCACTGCACCATCGCCGTGCCCGTGCCCGCGTCCGTGTACTCGCTCAGCAGCAACACCAGGCGCACCGCGCTCCACACGCCGAACGCCGCCGGCCCCAGCACGTACGCCACCACCAGCCCCCGGACCACGAACAGCCCCTCGGCCAGGTAGTTGGCAAAGGCCACGTAGGAGAACTGCCTCAACAGCGACCAGCGCGTCATCGGGCATGTCCCAGCCCCGCGGGGCGTTCACCCTCTGCCGACCCCAGCCGATCTACCGGCCCGCCTCCTCCAGCGCCGGCGCGGCCACCGCCCCGCCGCGCTCCCGCGATGCATCGCACTCGCGCATCACCGCCCCGAGCCGGGTCGAGTCCATCGCCGGCAGCAGCCGCACATCCAGATCGCGCACCCGCCCATCCGTCAGCGCCGCCCGCTGCACCCGCTCCACGTTCGGCGCCATGACGTACAGCCGACGCAGGCCCTGCATCGCGTACGTCGTCGCCAGGCGCTCCACCTCCTCAGCCTCGGCCGGGCGGTCGCACACCACCACGCCCGAGAGTCGCCCACCGTCGTGCACCGCGACAGGCAGACTCGCCAGCACCCGACTCAGCCGCGCGCTCGGCCGGTCCCAGCGCAGGTAGAAGTTGCAATGCGTGATCTGCCCGCCACGCAGCCCCGCGCCCCATCGCTTCTTGTAGAGCAGCACCCCGTCGTTGAGCACGGGCCGGCTCATCGCCATGTCGTAGGACGCCGCCCCCAGGTGGTGCGCCAGCTCGAACGAGAACACGTCCATCGCCGGCGCCACCCCGCGCTTGAGCAGTTCCACGTCTCCGCCCGCCGTGCCGCCCACCCAACTGTACAGCACACCGTCCTCGACGCTGTAGATCGTCCCCGCGATCGGCATGTCGCCGTCGATGATCCACATCAGCCCGCCCAGCATGAAGCCGGAGCGCAGATAGCCCCACGTCGTGGCGTCCGCGAACGCACCGAAGCGGGCGCGGACGAACGGCAGGTACATCTCGTGATAGAAGCGATCGAAATCCTCGAAGCGGTGCGACACCTCCCATCGCAGCCCCGCCTTGCGCAACGCGCGGAGATTGCCATGCTGGCCCCGCCTGGCCTGGGGCGGCAGCGAGCCGTCGGCCGGCACGTCCGCCCGGCTGCTGACACTCTCGGGCACCGCCACGTAACGCCGCCCCAGCCACCGCCGACCCAGGCCTGCGTGAAAACGCGCGATGACCAGATCCACCTCCGCCGCCAGCGCGTCCAGCACCGCCGGCAGCCGCGGCCAGACCACCCGCCCAAGCGTCGCCTCCGACTCACTGATCCGCGGCCAATGCTCCTGAAGCAGCTCCGCATAGCCGCGCCCATGGTCCGCCACGACAATGCGCGCCGGCTTATCGCCATCGACCGGCAGGTCGTATCGCCGAAGCACGATCGGCCAGCGCGCCACCGCCGCCGCCAGATGCAGCGGCTTCATCACCGCGTTGCGCAGCCGCGTGGGCGTGCGCGCGTACACGTGGCTGCCCAACCGATTGTCCAGCACCCGCTGTAGCAACGACATCGTCCCATCAGCTCCCGTCCCCCCGGCTACCCGATCCAATGCCCCACGATCAAGGCGAGGTCGCGGCCTCCGCCCGTACCGTCGACGGCGCCGCTCGCCCACCCGCGCCGCGACGCAGCCACGCGCTGATCTGACCCGAACTGCCCGGCCCCGCCAGCGTCAGACCGTGACCGGCCGGCAGCTCGACGCCCACCGGCGCGTCGCAACCGGGCGCGATCAGCCACATGCCACGCAGCCCCGGCACGACCAGCTCGCCCGCCAGCTCCGCCGCAGCCGCGCGATCAACCTCGGCGGCGCATGCGCCCAGCCCGGCCAGCCCGACACCGTCGTCCACAATCAGCGGCAGACGATGCAGCAGACGCCCCACCGCCGCGTTGAAACGGTCCCACCGCACGAACAGCTCGTACGGCGTCGCGCCGCCCCCGCCCAGCACCGCGCCCCACCGGCTCTTGTAGCGCAGCACGCCATCGGTCAGGCACGGCCGGCTCAGCCCCATGTCGCAGTATCGCAGCCCCAGCCGATGCGCCAGCTCGAACGCGAACGCATCCGTCGCCGGCATCACGCCTCGCTTGAGCAGCTCGACGTCGCCCCCGGCCGTGCCGGCAGCGACGCTGACCAGCGCATCGCGCTCCACGCTGTAGATCAGCCCCCCGAGCACCTCGTCCCGCTCGTCGACAATCCACATCAGCCCGCCACGCAGAAAGCTGCTCAACAGCCGCGGCCGGCTGCGCGTCGACGCCTGCGCACCGAACCGCTGCCGGGCAAACGGCACGTACATCGACTCGTAGAACCGCTCAAAGTCCTCACGCCGGTGCGAGACCCGCCAACCAAGCCGCGCCCGGCGAAGCAGACGCAGATTGCGCGACTGGCTCCGCCTCGCCCGCGCCGGCAGCGCCCCGTCAGCCGGCACCTCCGCCCGGCAGGCGACCGCCTCCGGCACACGCAGGTAGCGATCGTCGAGGCGCAAGCGCCCAAGGCCGCGAGGCAGACGAACCATCAGCAGATCCGCCTCCGCCGCCAGCCGGTCCAGCGCCGCCGACAGCCCGAGCCACGAAGCACCCACCGCCGTCGGCGACGCGACCGGGGCATCGTCAAACAGCGGCTGGACGAAATAGCTCACGCAAGGCTGGTCATCGACCACCACCACGCGGGTCGGATCACCCGCCTGCGCCAACGACCCATCGAATTGCAGGATCGGTAGCCGTGGACGCATCAGCGCCGCGCCGTGTCGCGCCAGCCGATCAACGGCGCGCACGAACGTCGGCGGCATCCGCGCATGCACATGGCTCAACCCATGAGCAAGCGATTGTCTGACGCACTGCATCATCACGGCCACAGCTTCTCCGCGGCGACGTTACGGACGCCGCGTCAACGCGGTCAAGCATCGGCCGGCGCAGGGCAAGCAGTTTCACCCGAACTTGGGGTTAATACGGATGCGCCTTGCCGCTTCGCGAAAAGCCATGTCTCCCCGCACAACCCATCATCTGCATCGCACGCGAGAGACTCCGCCCGGCACTCAACGAATAACGAGTTGACGTCTTTGCGCAACCACGCCTATGGTCGCCGCGGACGCCGCAGCAGATGCGCCGCGTCAGCGAGGCACGAATGGATCACGCACGCAGGCAAGTCGCCTTCCGGCAGGTAATGGATTCCTCGCCTTGGCCTACGCGTTTCCTCCACGCTCGCCTCATCAAATGTGGTGAGCCAGGCGCGTTTCGCTTACGTTCCGCACGGGGCCTGCCATGCTGACAAGCGATCCGAGCCCGCAGCCCGGCCCCGCGTCGGTGTCGCGCCGCCACCGCGCCACCGACTCATCGACACGGCCGCCCCGCCGCGTGCTCATTCTCTGCGGCGATGCCGATGGCAACCTCGGCGATCGCGCCATCGTCCAGGCCATGTGCCATGCCCTGCGTCAGGCCGCGCCGCACCTGGACCTGCACCTGACCGTTCCCAGCGCCAGCGCCGAACGCGCCGCCGGCGCGTACAACGCGGCCACCCTGCCCACCGGACCGCGCGCCCTGCCGGCCCTCCTCCGCGCCGCCCGTGGAAGCGACCTGGTGATCTGCGGCGGCGGCGGCCTGTTCCAGGACGACGACAGCCTCATCAAGATGCCCTACTGGGCCATGCGCCTGGCGCTGGTCCGCCACCTCGGCCGCGCCCGCCGCATCGCCGGCGTGTCGCTGGGCATTGGACCCCTGCACGCCGCGACCAGCCGCCACTTCGCCCGACGCGCGCTGACGCGCCTGGACCCGCTCTCCGCCCGCGATCCGCTGGCCTGCGAGCTGGCGCGGTCGATCACCGGTCGACACGTGGAACTGGCGCCCGACCCGGCGCTGCTGCTCGAGCCCGCCCCGCCGCACCACGCGGCCGCGCTGCTCCGCAACGCCGGCGTGCCACTGGACGGCCGACCCCTGATCGGCGTGGCCCCGCGCCGCTTCTTCCCGCCCGCGCCGCGCATCGTCCCCCACCGCCTGGCCTGCCGCGTGCCCGGCCGCGCCGCCAGGCAACACCGCGCCAACCACAAGCTCGCCACCCTCCTCGCCGCCACGCTCGACCGCCTCCTGGACCACACCGCCGGGCACGTCCTGTTCCTGCCCACCTACAACCGCCCGTATGAAGCCGACGACGCGCTCTGCCGGCACATCGCCGCCGCCATGCGCCACCGCGCGCATCACCTGATCCGCATCGACGACCCCGCCCTTTACAAGGCCGTCGCCGGCCGGCTCAACGTCATGCTCGGCGGCCGCATGCACCCGCTCATCCTCGCCGCCGGCGCCGGCACCCCGATCGTCGCCCTGGCCTACAACCCCAAGTTCCAAGGCCTGTGCGACATGCTCAACCTCCCGCATCAGCTCCTGGACGTCGTGACCTTCGTCAACCAGTCACGCACCGCCGAGCTCGAAACGCGCCTGACCAACGCCTTGCACGGCCAGGCCCGACCACCCACCCGCGTCGCCGAGCTCGCCGACCTGACGCGAAGCTTCCTCAAGCAACTGGCCGCGACCATCCCATGAACATGCTCGCCCAGCTCTGGCAGTTCCATCGCCTGCGCCAGGCCCTGGTCTACGACGCCGCCCGGCTCAGACAGCTTCAACATCAGCGACTCCGCTCGCTCGTGACCCACGCCTATCGCTGCATCCCCTACTATCGCCAACGCCTGGGCCACCTCGGCGTGCAGCCCGACGACCTGCGCAGCCTCGACGACCTCGCCCGCCTGCCCATCCTCACCAAGGCCGACCTCCAAAACGCCCCGGCCGACACGCTCATCAGCCAGGGCCACGACCCGGCGACGCTGATCCGCGAGCAGACCACCGGCTCCAGCGGCCGCCCGCTCGTCATGCACCTCGACCTGCCCTGCCTCCGCATGCGCAACGCCCTGTTCCTCCGCGCCCTGGTCGACTGCGGCTACCGACCCGGCCGACGCCTGCTCATGGTCACCGCACGCCAGCGCGAGAAAGGCCCGCCCGGCCTCGGGTGGCGCTACCTGCGCCACGACGCCAACCCCGGCCACAACATCCAGCGCCACAACGACCATCGGCCGCACATCCTCTACGGCTGGGTCACACCCATCCGCCGAATGGCCGAGACCGCCCACCACCACGCCCTCGCCCTGCACCCGCCCCACGCCGTCATCACCACCGCCGAAACCCTCGACCACGCCACCCGCCAGCAGATCCAGCACGCCTTCAACTGCCCCGTCTACGAGATCTACGGCCTGACCGAATGCGGCACCATCGCCTGGCAGGCGCCCGGCCATCGCCACTTTCGCATCTCGCATGAATCGCTCATCGTCGAGTTCCTTCCGCTGCAACCCCCGCCCGACGCAACGCATGAGCACGCGCCCAACGCCCGCCGCATCGTCGTCACCAACCTCGGCCTGCGCGCCATGCCCCTGATCCGCTACGACACCGGCGACCTCGCCACCCTCGCCCCCACCGAGACGGCGGCCATGCCCATGATCGAACGCATCGACGGGCGAGAGGTCGACTGCCTGCGCCTCGGCGACGGCCGCACCGTCTCCCCCTTCGAGCTGACCCTGGCGATGGAGCGGGTCCCCGCGTTGGTGCGGCACCAGGTCCTTCAGCTCGGCCCCGACCGCGTCCGCGTGCGCTACCAGCTTCCCTCCGCCAACGCCAACCCCGCCGCCGACACCGACGCAGCCGCCGCCATCGCGTCCGCGCTGCGCGGCGTGCTCGGCCCCGACGTGCAGATCGATGCCCGGCGCGAGACGAACCTCGACCCGCCGCCCGGCCAGAAGTTCCGCGTCGTCCACTGCCGCCTCCACGAGCAAGGAGTCGCCCCATGAACATCCTCTGCCTCAGCTACGAGTACCCACCCCTGGGCGGCGGCGGCTCGCCCGTCTGCGCCGGCGTGGCCGAGTCCCTGGTCGCCGCCGGCCATGAGATCGACGTCGTGACCTCCGCCATGGCCGACCTGCCGCGTCAGGACCACGTCGCCGGCGTCCGCCTCCACCGCGTCCCCTGCCTGCGCCGGCGGCGCCACATGGCCGGGGCCGCCGAGCTCGCCACCACGCTCCTGCCCATGTATCGCCAGGCCGTCCGACTCGCCCGCCAACGCGATTACGACCTGATCCACTGCCACTTCATCGTCCCCAGCGGCATCGTCGCCCGCTGGGTCAGCCGCGCCACCGGCCTGCCCTACGTCGTCACGGCCCACGGCTCGGACGTCCCCGCCTACAACCCCGACCGCTTCCATCTCGCCCACCGCATCATCCGACCGCTCTGGCGACGCGTCGTCCGCGACGCCGCCGCCATCACCTCCCCCTCGCAGTTCCTCGCCTCGCTGATCCACGACCACCTGCCCGTCACCGTCGACGTCGTGCCCAACGGCATCACTCCCCCGCCACGCAGCGACGCCCGACGCGTCAACCGCGTGCTGCTGGTCAGCCGCCTGTTCCAGCGCAAGGGCATCCAGGACGTCATCGCCGCGATGGACGGCTGCGACCCGCGCTGGCAGCTCGAGATCGCCGGCGACGGCCCCTACCGCCCCACCCTCGAGCGCCTCGCCCGCCGGCATCGCGTCAACGCCCGCTTCCTCAACTTCCTGCCACGCGACCAGCTCGCCGAGCTCTACCGCACGTCCAGGATCTTCGTGTTCCCCTCCCGCCGTGAAAACTTCCCCGTCGTCCTGCTTGAGGCCATGGGCGCCGGCTGCGCGGTCATCGCCGCCAACGCCCCCGGCAGCGCCGAGGTCGTCGGCGACGCCGCCCTGACCGTCCCGCCCGGCGACGTGACCATGATGCGCCAGGCGCTTGGGCAACTGATGGGAGACGACCGCCAGATCGCCGCGTTGCGCGAGCGCGCCTACCGCCGCGTCCATCGCTTCGCCTGGCCGCGCATCGCCGCGGAGTATGAGGCCGTCTTCCGGCGCTGCGCCCCGCGCGCCGCCGACCGCGACGCCGCGCCGCAGCCCGAACCGGCCGGCCAGGCCCTGACCGCCCCGACACCGCGCCAATGAACACAAGCCGTGGGCAGACCGCTTCTGCCCCCCTCCCCTCGGGAGGGGCCGGGGGAGGGTGTCGCCGATTGCCTTGTGTGACCGACCCACGCGCGCGTCCTTGCAGCCGACGTATCGGCGCGACGCAAGAGCTTGAGTTGTGCTACCCGATCAACCCCGCGTTCGTCGACGCGTCCGACGACGCCGGCGTCTCGCCGTGGACGATCACCGGGTCCAGCCGGCTCTCGATCGTCACCTCGCCCTGCTCGTCCACCACGCACACGGGGATCTTGCCCGCCCGCCAGTCCGCCAGCGGCAGCAGCGGCCAGCGCTGCGGGCGCGTGCGGTCCGGCTCGACGGTGATGTACAAACCCCCCGCCGCCAGGCGGTCGATGATCAGACGCGGCCCCGCCAGCAGGTAACCCATCGCCGCCACCCCGCGCGGGTAATGACACAGGTTGTTGTTGATGTACGTGTCCACGAACCCCAGCGACTGCTCGTGCGTGTTGCTCATCACCTGCATGTCCCAGTAGTGCGCCGCCGGCAGCCCCTCGTGCAGCAGCAGGTACCGGGCCAGGTGATCCCGCCACAGGTTCTGGCTCACCCACACGTTCTCGCACTCGGCCGAGGTGTGCCCGCAGCCATACCGGCTCAGGTTCTCACGCAACGCGCTGAGAATGTCCTTCTTCAGCCGCGCGTCGTCGAGCAACTGCGGCTGGCCCACGAGCATCGGCAGCAGCAGCCCGTTGCCCGTGTAGATCGAGTAGGCGTCCCAGCCCGGAATCGTCTCGTACGGCAGCGGCTTGCCGGTCCAGGCGTCGACCACGCCCTGCGCCGAACGCTCCGTGCACACCGCGTAGTGATCGCCCAGCCAGGCTTCGGCGTCCACCTTGGGCGCGTCCTTCTCCGCCGTGGCCTCGCACCGCTTGGCCAGCTCCGCCAGCGACGCGTCGCCCACGATGCTGAGCGCGTCCGCGGCCGCACGCAACGCGCACAGCCGCTTGATCGCCAGGTACGTCTGCTTGGGCGAGAACTGCGTCGCCGCCGACCCGTCGTCGATCGTGTTCGCCACCCCCGCCGACGGGAACCCCGAGCCGTCCAGGTCGCTCCAGAGCAGATACTTCGCCAGATCCGCCACCAGCTCACGCTGCGCTTCGGCCACCGCGCGATCCGCCGTCCAGCGCGTGTAGGCCTGGAGCAGCAGCAGATAGTTGCAGTTCTCCTCCACCTCCATGTGGTGCGGATACGCCTGCCCCAGCACGCGCACGCCCTGGCCCATGTCGTGACACAGAAAACGCCCGCCCGACGGCTCGTGCGCCACCGCGTGCTCCGCCCACTGCCCGAACTGCACCGCCAGCAGACCCGGCCACAGCGTGAGGTACACCAGCGCCACGTTGTATTCCACGTCGATCGTCGAGTGATACCGGCAGACGCCCTCCCAGACGCTGAACCACCCGGGCCCCTCCTCCCCCTGGCCGGGCAACGCGCACCAGAACGTGTTGCTCAGCCAGTTCTGGAAGCCCTGGTGCAGCAGATGACGCTGCGCCGGCTCCAGCGGCGCCTGCTCCAGCAGCTTCTCGAAGCGCCGCGAGTGCGCCAGGCGATCGTCCCGTGTCTCGATCGCCTCGGCCAGCACCTCGTCCAGGCTCGACCAGTGCTGCGTGTAACGCAGCGGCGCCTCGACGCGCTCGCCCCCGCGCCGCAGTTGCAGCACCGGCTCGGCCACGTGCGCCGCCCAGACCAGACGCCACTTGATCCCGCTGCCCGTCTCCGTCACCGGCAGCTCGCACGCCAGCCCGCTGCCGTCGTCCAGGTGCGTGCAGTCCGGGTTCAGGCTCACGATCCGCTCACGCACTTGCCGCGGGCCCAGCTCCGTCTCGCTCCCGGACCGCGGCGAAGCGCCGTCCAGCGGTGCCTCGTACGCCAGCTCGATGCTCGCCGCCTCGCCGTCACCGCCGCCCGGTGCGCTGGTGATCTGCGTCTCCGGACGCGACAGGCGAATGAACAGCTTGACCTTGTCCGGCGTCGGCCCCGCCGGCTCAATCCAGCGCACCTGGCTGACCGGGTTGACCCGCATCTCCAGGTAGAACGCCGGCATCACGCACAGACGCTCGTCCTGCGGGTAGAACACGCTGTGGACGTTGAACTCGAAGCGCAGCCGATACTTCTCGCTGTAGCCGCGGAACGTGATCGAGTTGATCCGCTCGAACTGCTCGCAGTTGTGCAGCAACTGCCCGTGCTGGGAAAGCGGCAGCACGCGCTGCGTGCCGTCCGGCTCCTCCAGGCCCACCTGCAGGTCCAGCGGCTGGTCCAGGAAGCGCCCCAGCGCCGAGTGCATGACCCGCCGGCGATAGGGCTCAAACAGCAGCGTGAACCGGCTGCCCAGCCGCGAAATCGTCCAGCTCATCAACTGCATCGTGCACCTCGTCCTCGCCCGCCAGCGGCCGGTGATATTACCCTCATCGGCCTCATATCTTGCGCTGCTCAGCGCCGGGAGCAAGTGGCAGCGTCTGACGCAGCCGACCCACCGCCTCAACCACCGCCTCCGCCGCCTCGTCCACCTCCGCCTGCGTCGTCTGCCGCGACAGCGAGAAACGCACCGACCCATGCGCCACCGCCTCGGCCACCCCCATCGCCAACAGCACCGGCGACGGCTCAAGCGACCCGCTCGAGCACGCCGCGCCCGCCGACGCGCACACCCCCTGCTCGCTCAGCGACAGCAGGATCGCCTCCGCCTCCAACCCCGGAAACCCGATGTTCGTCGTGTTCCACAGCCGCTCGACACCCCGGCCGTGGACCACCGCGTCGTCCACCTGCGCCAGGATCGCCTGCTCGAACCGATCGCGCAGCGCCGCCAATCCTGCCGCCGCCGCCTCGTCAGCCAGGAACGCGCCCGCCAGCTCGGCCGCGACCCCCAGGCCGATGATCCCCGCCGTGTTCTCCGTGCCCCCGCGACGGTCGCGCTCCTGCGGCCCGCCGCGCTGCTGCGCCCGCAGGCGCACGCCGCTGCGCACGTAGAGCGTTCCGATACCTTTCGGGCCGTGAAGCTTGTGCGCGG
>SLDI01000108.1:0-3245 GCA_007125385.1 Phycisphaeraceae bacterium
GATCGCCTTTGTCCTCTCGCCGCGCGCGACCGGGGCGGAGCGCTTCAGCCTCGGCCCATGGGCGCTGCCATACCCGATCGAGACGGGATCGGTCGGGGCGCTGCAATGGGCGCAGCGGCTGTACCAGTTTCCGCTGGGCGTGTTCGGCATCGCGGTGGCGACGGCGATCTTCCCGGCGCTGGCCCGGGCGACGGACGACTACGGGGCGATCCTGCGGCGGGGGCTTCGGCTGACGCTGTTCATCGGGCTGCCAGCCAGTGCGGGGCTGATGCTGCTGGCGCTGCCGAGCGTGCGGGTGATCTACGAGCGCGGGGCGTTCGACGCGGGCGACTCGGCGCGGGTGGCGGCGATCCTGACGGGGTACGCGGCGGCGGTGTGGGCCTACTCGCTGATGCACCTGCTGACGCGGGCCTGCTACGCCCGCAAGGACGCGCGCACGCCGCTCGTGGTGAGCCTCGCGGCCGTGGGGCTGAACCTGGCGCTGAACCTGGTGCTGATCTGGCCGCTGGGTGCGGCGGGGTTGGCGTGGTCGACGGCGATCAGCGCGGCGTTCCACGCGGGGCTGCTGCTGGTGTTGATCGGTCGGCGGGTGAGCGTGATCGACGCGGCGGTGCGCGGGGGCGTGGGGCGCACGGCGGCGCTGACGCTGGCGATGTCGGCGGGGTTGATGGCGATGCTGTGGTGGGTGGACCCGGCGGGGCTGGGCGTGGCGGCCGTGGCGGGGCTGCTGGCGGCCGGCGTGGCCGGGGGGATGGCGCTGTACCTGGCGCTGGCGTGGCTGGTGGGCGCTCAGGAACTGGGCTGGCTGGTGCGCCGCGGCGGGGGGTGAGGGGTGGGCAGGTTGGGCAAGTGGTGAACCGGCGGGGTTTGGGGCGCCCGGCCTTGGCGTGGAGGGTTTCCTGTGGCATGCTCAGGCGGTTGATGCCACTTGGTTGTGGGGATAGGGAGACGAGCCATGAGCAGTGTGATCGAGACCGAGCGTTGGGTGACGCGGGCGCATGAGATCGCGGCATGTCGGGGCAAGCCGTTGACCGAGACGGACATTGAGCACGTTCGCTTTCTGGTGGACCTGGCGCGGCACCACCGCTTCAGCCCGGCGACGCTGGACGCGAAGCTTTACTGGTACGTGACCTACAACCGCCCGCCGATGCAGGCGGCGGGGGCATGATGAAAATGTGATCGTTTCTTTTTGCGATTTGCCTTGAGAGGCTGGGAAAGCGGTTGACAAGCCGCCGGGAATGGACGATAGTGGGTGATGTTTCGCAGGGGCGAAAACGCCCCGCCAAATTCTGCCCCCGGAAGGGCTCGGCCCGAGCTTTGCTCGGCCGGGCCTTTTTTTTGGTCCATCCGGGATCGCCCTGAAGGGGCGACGGGTTGTGGCCACGGGTGGAGCGCAGCGAAACCCGTGGTGGCGAGCAGCGTGAACGAACTCCGCCCCGGCAGGGGCGGAGGCAATGCAGTCTGGCATGCCGCCTCTGCCCCTGCGGGGCAGGACGCTTTATGGGCGCATCATCCACGGGTTGCGCTGCGCTCCTACAGCCCGTCGCCCCTTCGGGGCTGCGTTTGAGGCGTTGCCTTTGGCGCATTGTCCGGTGCTTTCCGGATGAGCCATTTTTTTCGAGGGCTTGAGGCGGTCGTGGGTTCGTTGCGCCTGGGCACTGGCGGGCGAGCCGCCAGTGGCACCCCACGCTCAAGCTCATGTGGCCTCCGGAAAACCGCGAAGCAGCGAAGCAGGTGAAGGACGCGAAGCAGGATTCATCTGGTTTGATCCCCTGTCCCTTCGCTGCTTCGCATTTTTTCGCACGTTCGCGGTTTCTCGCGGGGCTCAGCAGTGTTCGGGTTCTTCAGAGGCCTTTCATATTCGAATCGCTATCACTGCTGCGGCCGCCAGTGGTGCGCGGTTTCGACGACGATGTCGAGCATGCGTGCGAGCGTGTCGTGATCCATCGCGGGGATGGGCATGAGGATGGCGACGTCGCCGAGCGGGCGGATGAACAGGCCGCGCGGCCGGGCGGCGAGGCAGAACGCGGCGCCGGCGCGGGCGGCGAAGTCGAACGGCTCAGCCCGGTCGCGATCGCGGCAGAGCTCGATGCCGAGCATGAGGCCGCGCTGGCGCACGTCGCGGATGTGGGGGAAGGCGCCGGCGTCGCGCAGCGGGGCGAGGCGCTCGCGGATGATCGCGGCGCTGGCGTTGATGTGGGTGAGCAGGTCGCGCTGGTCGAAGAGCTCGAGCGAGGCGACGGCCGCGGCGCAGGCCAGCGCGTTGCCGGTGTACGTGTGGCCATGAAAGAGGGTGCGGCGCTCGTCGGGCTCGCCTTCGAAGGCGGCCGCCACGTCGGCGGTCGCCATCGTCGCCGCCAGGGGCAGGTAGCCGCCGGTGATGCCCTTGGCCAGGCAGAGGATGTCGGGCTCGACGGCCTCGTGCTCGACGGCGAAGAGGCGGCCGGTGCGGCCGAAGCCGGTGGCCACCTCGTCGGCGATCAGCAGCACGTCGTGCTTGCGGGCCAGCCGCTCAACGCCTTTGAGAAAGCCGGGCGGCTGGGGGATCATGCCGGCGGCGCCCTGCATGACGGGCTCGATGACCACGGCCGCGGTCTCATCGGCGCGCTCGGCGAGCATGGCGTCGAGCGTGGCGAGGCAATGCTCGCGCATCGCTTCGCCCAGGGCCTCGTCTTCACTCGGCCACACACCTGCGGCGCGGGTTGGCAACGCCGTGCGTTGCACCGGCGGGCGACAGGGGTCGGGATTGGGAAACGAGGTGACGTCGAAGACCATGGGCAGGAACGGGCGATGGAACAGCTCGCTGTAGCCGACGGACATCGCCCCGACGGTGTCGCCGTGGTAGGCGCCGGCCAGGGCGATGAACTTGTGCTTGTCGGCCCGGCCGCGGTGGTACCAGCAGCCCACGGCCATCTTGAAGGCCAGCTCCAGGGCGGTGGCGCCGGCATCGGAGTAGAACGTCTGGCTGAGCCGGCCCGGGGCGCGCTGAGCGAGCATGGCGGCGAGCTCGATGCTCGGCGGCGAGGCGAGGCCGAGCAGCGTGGAGTGGGCGATGCGGTCGAGCTGATCGCGGATGGCGTTGTCGATCGCCTCGACGCGGTGGCCGTGCACGTTGCACCAGATGGAGGAGACGCCGTCGATGTAGCGGTGGCCCTCGCTGTCGATGAGCCAGGGCCCTTCGCCGCGCTCGATGATGGTGGGCGGGCTTTCGCGCCACTGGCGCATGGGGGTGAAGGGGTGCCAGA
>SLDI01000643.1:0-3241 GCA_007125385.1 Phycisphaeraceae bacterium
CCGGCCAGCAGCACGCTCATGCCAAGCGCCACAAGCAGGAATCGCACCAGTGCCGGCACGTCAGCCATCCTTTCCAGTTGCACCGCGCGGCATGATCGCGTTATCGCCAGGTGCCGCGCTTCAGGTGCGCAAACACTTCTTCATGATCCGCCTCGCTCGGCGGCGGCGACACGGTGACCAGGGCAAGCGTCCGCTCATCGGCGCGAATGCCACGAGCCTCGCCCGCTTCCGCGAGCATCACCGCACCCGGCCCGGCATCGGTCAACTCATCCTCGCCCACCACCAGCGTGGCCCGGCCCTCAAGCAGCGTCAGCGTCAGGTCCGCACCCGGCGAGTGCACCGGAATCGCCTGCCCCGCCTCGAAACACACCAGCATCGTCTTGCTCTGCTCGGTCTTGCTCAGCAGCACCGCATTGAAACGCTCGGCCGTGAAGACGGCCTTGTCCTTGATCTGTGACACGATCATCCGAACATCCTTCCGTTCAGGTTATTCGTAATAGGCTGCATTGCGATCAATGAATGACGCCCACTCCTCCGGCAGGTCCTCCTCGGGAAAGATCGCCTTCACCGGGCACTCGTCCACGCACAGGCCGCAGTCGATGCACGCATCGGGATCGATGTAGAGCATCTCGTGCGACTCAAAGTCGCCTTCGTCCTTTGTCGGGTGGATGCAGTCCACTGGGCACACCGCCACGCAGGCGGTGTCCTTCGTGCCAATGCAAGGCTCGGCAATGATGTGCGGCATGTCCCTCACTCCTTTCGTCAAGCCGACGAGACCGTCGCTGAACGATCCGTCGGCGTCATATCGTCATCGTCATCAGTTGGCCGCTTTACCGATCCGCACACGCCACCGCGCCGGCCCCTGCTCCAGGTAGTCCCACGTGAATTCATCGCCAAATTCGGCGTGGAACTGGTAGTACAACGGTTTGGGGTCGTGGTCGTTGACCAGGTCGAACGACTCGCCCGGCGCCAGGTCGTGATAGGCTTGGAAGATCAGCGGGTGCCGCTGCGGCGGAACGATCTCGCGTACATCAATCACCTTGCTCGTTTCGGGCATGAATATGCTCCTTCCGTCAGGGTCTCTGAAAACCGCGTCGGCCACACAGCCGACTGCATTCGCGTTTATGACTCACGACGCACCGGCCCAGCCCATCTGTTGCTTGGCCGCCTGCGACATCATGTGCGAGCCCCACGGCGGGTCCCACACCAACTCGATCGCGACATCCACCGCGCCGGGGCAAGCCGCAAGCACGCTCTGCGTCGCGTCCTGCTTGATGTGTTCGCTCAGCGGGCAGGCCGGCGTGGTCATGGTCATCGTCAGATGGACGAGCCGATCGTCAATGCGGATGCCGTACACCAGCCCGAGGTCCACGATGTTCAGCCCGACTTCCGGATCGATCACGTGTTTCAGCGCCTCGCGCACGGCCGCTTCATCAGGACGTGGCTCGCCTTCCACCTCGGCCGCATCGCGCGCCTCGCTCGGCCGTTCGAAGATGAAGCCCCGACCGGCCACCTCGTCGCGAAAGTCGATCGTTGTGCCGGTCATCCGCGCGACACTCTCCGGTCGGCAGACGATCCGCAAACCCTGCGACGCAACCACCTCGTCCTCGTCGCTGGTCCAGTCGGGCACGAGATCCAGCAGATAACCGCTGCCCGGCTGGCCCGGCTTCCCCGAAGCGACATCCACCCGCACAGCCGTGGTGGACGGGTCCAGTTCCTGATTCGCCATCACCGCGCGAATCTCCTCGGCCGCCCGGGCGGTCAACTCAATCTTCATCGTTTGCCTGCTCATGGCTCGACTCGGCTTCGGGATGCTGTGCCGCGGCACATCGCTTTAATGTCTGGACGAACGATTCCGGGTCCTGCTCGTAGATCGCCGCGACTTCCTCGATCGTCTCGAAGCCGGCCACCGGACAGCCCACACAAGCCATCCGCTTGTCGATGAACACCCGCGCGGTCTGCGGCCAGAGCTGCAGCAGGCGCTCGACCGTCATATTGCGTTCGATTGCCGGGGCGTTACTCATGGGAATGCCTTTCCACGCGTCACAGTGCCTTCATTAAACAGCCGGTGAGTCAGCCGCTCTTTGCGGAAGGTCAAAGACGTCAGACTTTTTGCCCGGTAGGGTTCAATAAAGCAGCGAGCCCGCCGGAACCTGACTGATCGATGAACGTGCGGGTATGTGCGTATAAAAGGAGATTAATGATGGCATTGGCCACGAATTTGGGTTTTCCCCGCATCGGCGGCAATCGGGCGTTAAAAAAGGCACTGGAGCGATACTGGGCCGGCGATCTGGAGCAGCCGGTCCTGCTGGAGACAGCTCGGCAGATCCGCGAAACGAACTGGCGGCTTCAGCAGCAAGCGGGCATCGAGCAGATCCCCTCCAACGATTTTTCGTTTTACGACCAGATGCTGGATACCTGTGCCATGGTCGGCGCCGTGCAGCCGCGCTATCGCTGGGATGGCGGTGCGGTCAATCTGGATCTCTACTTCCAGATGGCCCGCGGCATGGAAAAGCAATCCGCCCGTGCCACCATTGCGATGGAGATGACCAAGTGGTTCGACACGAATTACCACTACATCGTTCCCGAGTTCCATCGGGGTCAGCGTTTTGAGCTGGCGTGGGCGAAGCCCGTTGAGGAGTTCAAAGAGGCCAAGGCGCTGGGCATTCAAACGCGCCCGGTGCTCGTCGGACCCGTCACGTTCCTGCTGTTGGGCAAGACGCACGAGAACGAGTTTGACCGTTTGGAGCTACTGGATGAGCTGCTACCGGTGTACGCACAGGTGTTGAGCCAGTTGCAGGATGCCGGCGCCGCGTGGGTGCAGCTTGACGAGCCGTGCCTGGCGCTGGACCTCGATGAGAAAGCCCGTCAGACGTATGCGAAGGCGTATCAGTCGCTGCGACAGGCGGCGCCGAAACTGAAGCTGCTCTTGGCGACGTACTTTGCGGGCCTGCGCGAACACACCGAGCTTGCGGTCGGCCTCCCGGTCGATGCGCTGCACGTGGATCTGGTGCGTGAGCCCGAGCAGGCGGAGACGGTCGCGGCAGCGATTGGGGGCGAGAAGATCCTTTCCGCTGGTGTGGTGGACGGCCGTAACGTCTGGAGGAATGACCACGCAGCCACGCTCGCCGTACTGGAGAAGTTGCGCGCCAAGCTCGGCAGCGACCGGCTGTGGGTTGCCCCATCGTGCTCACTGCTGCATGTCCCGATCGATCTGGAGATGGAAACCGACCTGCCGAGC
>SLDI01000458.1:0-3238 GCA_007125385.1 Phycisphaeraceae bacterium
CATCGCTTCGCTCTACCCACCCTACATCCGCACCGGAGCCGCATCTCACTGACAAGGCCGCGGAGGGCCTTGTCAGTGGCACCCGCCGGTGAGGCCTTCACACCGCCCGGACACCCGCGCCTCCCTCATGGCTGCGCATCAAGCTCCGCGTCCTCCTCCTCTGCGTCGCCGCCCGGCCGGCGGAAGTGCTCCGGCAGCTCGTCGCGCAGCCGCTCCAGCTCCTGGTAATGCTCCTCGCTCAGCTCGCGCGCCTCCTCCGTGCCCGCCGCCACCACCTGCGGGGTCAGGAAGACGATGATCTCGCGGTTGCGATAGCCCGTGTCCGTGTTGCGAAACAGCATCCCCAGCAGCGGAATGTCGCCCAGCAGCGGCAGCTTGCGCACCGCCCGGAACTCCTCCTGCTCGATGATCCCCGAGAGCATCACCGTCTCGCCGTTGCTGACCACGAGCTGCGTGTTCGTCTCCCGCCGGTCGATCGTCGGGTTGCCCATGAACGTCTCGCCCGGCACTACGCGCGACAGCTCCAGGTTCACGTGCAGGTCCACGTCCCCGTTGTGCGTGATGTGCGGCCGCACACGCAGCCGCGTGCCCACGAACGCGTACGCGAACCCGAAGTTCTGCGTCCCCTCGGGCGTGAACTGCGCGCTGGTCTGCACCGAAATGTCCTGCCCGTCGAAGAACTCCGCCTCCTTGTTGTCGGCCGTGTACAGCCGCGGCTCGAGCAGGATGTGCATCGACATCTCGCGCATGAGGAACTGGACCAGCGCGTGGACGTTGAACGCGGCGTCGAACACGCCGCGCGCCGCCTCCTGCCCGTCGACGGTGTACGTGCCGCCGAAGATGTCCGACCAGTTCGCCGCCCCGGTGCCGCGGATCGCCTGATCCTGAAGCCGCGGGTCGTCGAAGATGCGCGGGTCCGACGCCAGGCGCACCCCCAGCGTCGTCGCGTCGTCGTGCTGGATCTCCGCCACGATCGCGTGGATCACCACCTGACGCCCCGGCTTATCCAGGTCATCGATCAGCCGCCGCACCGGCTCGGCGTACGCCGGCGGCGCGAGAATCAGCAGCGCGTTCTGCCTCGCGATCGGCACCACCCGGATCTTGCCAATGAGGTTGCTCGTCGACGCCTCGTCCTCGGGCTGGCGCGACGACTGCTGCCACCAGAACGGCATCCGACCCGGATCGCCGTCGTCCTCGCCGTCGGCCTGCGGCGCCGGCGCGTCGCGCGTCACGTCGATCACGCTCTCGCCCCGCGCCCGCGCCGACAGCCGGCGACGCGTCCGGTCCAGCTCCGCCAGCGTCCCCGACTCCGCCAGCATCGTGTTCAACTGCTCGGCCACCTCCTCGGCATAGGCGTGGCTGAGCTCGATCATCCGCGGCAGGCCCGCCTCCTGGGGCTGGTCCAGCCGCTCGATCAGCCGATCGATCACGTAAAAGTTCTCCGGGTGCGGCGTCGTGACGATCAACTGCCGCGCCCCCGGCAGCGCCTCGAAGCCGAACTGACCCGCCAGCCGCCCCACCGGCGGGGCGTCCTGCTGACCGCCGTAGAACAACTGGAAAAAGCTCGTCGGCGCGCTGGTCTGCTCGCTGAAGATCCCGTCGAGCGTGTCGCGCAGCTCGCGCGGATCGGCGTGCCGAAGCTGGTAAATCCGCGGCTCCACGTCATCCGTCGACAGCGGCCGATCCCACTCGGGCATCAACTCCTTGATCCGCTCGATCGTCTCGCCGTCGCTGAACACCGTCACCGTGTTCCGCCGCGTGTTCGCCGTCACCCGGATGCCGTGGTCCTGCGACGCGATCTGCGCCCACGCCCACTGCGAGATGCCCGCCGGCCGCTGCGGCGTGAACAGCATCTCGATGTTGTCCGCGATCTCCGCCGCGTCGGCGTGACGCAGCTCGAACATGTGCATCACCCGATGCCCCACGTCCGCCTGGTCCAGCTCGTCGATCAGCCCCCGCACCATCTCACGCCCCCGCCGCGAGCCGAACACCATGATCTGACGCGCCCCGGCGAACGGCGCGATCCGCACGCTCTCGGCCAGGTCGCGGTTGGGCAGCGCGTCGATCGCCTGCTGAAGCTGCTGCGCGAGCTGCGTCACGTCCGCATGCGCGATGCGCACCATCACGTAGTCCGTCGGCCGCTCCTCCTCCGTGTCCAGCTCCGAGACCCATCCCTCGATGCGCTCCAGCACCGGCGCCGGCGCCACCACGATGATCCAGTTCCGCGTCAGCTCCGGCATCAGCACCACGTCGCCGTCGTTCGTCTCGATGCTCACACTGCCGGCCTGCGCCTGCCGCTGCTGCTGCTGCTGCCACAACTGCCGCGCCCGCCCGCCCGTCGCCGGCGCCTGCTCGCGCTCCCCGCCGAGCATCGTCTGAAGCAGCCGCACCAGCCACGCCGCGTCGTTGTGCTGCAAGCGGATGATCCGCGTCACCGGCCGATCGTGCCCCGGCACGTCCAGGTTCTCGATGATCCGCTCGACACGACGCAGGTTCGACACCGTGTCCGTGACCACGAAGCGCCGCGACGCCGCGTCGGCCGTGATGTGACCGAAGTCCGAGATCACCGGCTCGACCGCCTCCTTCATCGACGCCGGCTCGTGGTGCCGCAGCCGATACGACTTGCTCACCACCATCGCCTGGTCCAGCTCCGCCAGGTCCACGTCCGCATCCAGCACCGGCAGATCCCCCCGCCGCGCGTGCTCGAGCGACCGCAGCAGCACGAAGTTCTCGTTCCGCTCCAGCAGCACCTCGTTCTGCACCAGCGCCGCCCGCAACACCCGCAGCGCCGCCTCCAGCGACATCTGCTGCGGCGCCACGATCGTCACCTTCTTCTCCAGAATCGCGTTGTCCACGATCACCGCCTGGTCCAGCTCCTCCGCCAGGAACTGCGCCACACGCTTCATGTCCACGTCCGACAACGCGATCGAGATCAGCTCCTCCTCGTCCTCCTCCGCATCCTCCTCGGCTTCCGCTTCATCCTCCGAGGCCTCGGCCTCGTCGTCGTCCGCCTCGGGGCGAACGATCGTCACATCGTTCTCCGCCGGCGGCTCGGCCTCCGCCTCGGCGTCGGCCTGCACGAGCGCCGGCGCCGCGCACAACGCCAGCACCAGCAACACGCTCGCCGCTTCGCGAAGCCGACCCGTCACGCCCACACGCCCCCATCGCTGACAAATCCATGCTCGTGGCATCAGTCGGCCTCCTCAATCTGTTGACGAACTTCCGGCGGCATGCGCTC
>SLDI01000361.1:0-3236 GCA_007125385.1 Phycisphaeraceae bacterium
CTGGCGCAGGTCGTAGCCCATGCGGTAGCCCAGGGCGTAGCTGATCGCGTCGCGCGGGGCGTTGGGCACCTGCTCCAGGTCCACCACCTCCTCGGCATTGGCACGCTCCGGGGCCTCGGCCTCCGCGTCGGCGGGGGGGGTGGCGGGGGGGGCCTGCCCGGCGGGCTGGGCCCACGTCGGGACCAGCAGCGTCAGCGACGCCGCGAGCAGGAGAATCGGGACGATCAGCAGGAGCCTGGGCATGGCGGAACCTTTCGGTGCAGAGGAATGCGGGGGCACCATCATACCGCACGCGGGCCGGCGGGGGCGTTAGACTGGGGCAGGTGGCCTTGTCCAGGGAGCACGCATCGTGGTGAGACTGACGCTGGTGATCGCGGGTCTGCTTCTCGTCGTGGGCGTGGTGGGCTATGCCATCCCCGAGGGCCGGCACATCACGGCCCTGATCCCCGCGGGCGTGGGCGTTCTGCTGGGGGTCTGCGGCCTGCTGGCGCTCTTGGGCGAGAGCGTGCGCATGCACGCGATGCACGCGGCGATGGCGATCGCCCTGCTCGGCGCGCTCATGACCCTCGAGCCGATCTCCCGCCTGCTCCGCGGCGCGACGGTGGGGGCGGTGACGCTCACGGCGACGATCGTCATGGCCCTGCTGCTGATCGTCTATCTCGTGCTGGGCGTGCGCTCGTTCATCCGCGCCCGCCGCGACCGGGGCGACTCCGCGGCCGCGGGCTGAGCCCGACATCTCTGATCGCTGACGGCTGGCCGCTTGCGGCTTCGCGAACCGGAACCCGCTGGCCGAGCAACGCCCGGCGCGAAATGGGGGTTGTGCCCACTGGACACGCCGGCCGGGGCGGCGACGATCCCTTTGTCCCCCGGAATCGAACTTCGAGGCCGGTTCAACCGATAGAAAGGGAAGCAGGCCCCGCGTCGGGGCTGCGCTGTGGGCAGGAGTCGAGCCGATGCCGCTGCCGAACCCCCTGCACTGCCGGAGTGTGGCCTGGTCGCAGTTGACGGACCAGCTCCCGAGCCTGGGCACGACCGAGGGTCTGCTGCGGGCGGCGTGCGCCGTGGCCGGCCACGAGCTGGACGAGCCTGCCGCCCAGGCCGACACCGTCGCCGCGCGCATCGCCGAGCTGGGTGACCGCATCCGCAGCCGCGTCGTCAGCGATCGGCCGCGGGCGCTGCTGGCCCACGCCCACGAGGTGCTCTTCGAGGAGGAGCGCTTCCGGGGCGAGCGGCCGGAGGACGCCGGCCCGGCCAGCAGCTACCTGCCCATGGTCCTGGAGACGCGGCGGGGGCTGCCGGCGACGCTGAGCCTGATCTACAAGGCGGTGCTCGAGCGCGTGGGCGTGAGCGTGTGCGGGCTCAACACGCCGGGGCACTTTCTCGCCGGCGTCTCGGGCATCGACGAGGAGCCGGGCCGGCTGATGATCGTCGACGTCGCCGCCGCCGGGCGCGTGCTCTCGCAGGAGCAGGCCTTCACCCGCATCGAGCAGGCCGCGGGCACCGCCGTGCCCCGGCAGCAGGGCCTGCTCGCCGAGGCCACCCACCGCCAGTGGCTGATTCGCGTCCTGCATAACCTCATCATCGTCTTCGACCGCGCCGGCCGCGGCACCGACCAGGCCGCGATGCTCGAGCTGCGCACGCTCGTCGAAGCCCCCCAGCGCTGACCACCAACGCCCGGCCTGAACGAGTCCGCGAGCGAAGGCCGGGATCGGCCGCGGCGTTCTTGAGCGATGCGCGAGCACCGGGCGAGCGATGCGCGAACACCGGGCGGTTGCCGGACCATCCCCACCTCCGCTGCCTCAGAACGTATGTGAAAACAGCGCCCCAAAGCATCCCCAAGAGGGCGGTGTGCTGCCGCCATCGACCGTTGAGGGCACACCGCACCCTTCGGCGTGCCGTGCGGCACCGACCAGAGGCCTCGTCACACACGTGCTCAGGCCGGGCGTTACCATGTCCGCCGTGCGCGATCGCACGGAGAACACCGCTTGGCGCCACGCAGCAGACAGCGCTACTGGTGGGCGAGCCTGCCTGATGAAGAGCTGCTGGAGCTGCGCCTGTGCGACCTCAAGGTGCAGGTCCAGGGCACCGAGCTTCAGCGCCGCGTCGAGCGGCTGTACGCCGAGCTGGAGCGTGCCGGCCTGCGCTTCCGCCCGCATGTGTGGCTTTCCAGCGAATGGTTCTCGCCCGACGGCATCCCGGGCATCGCCATGCCGTTCTACCTGGCCCACCCGCGTCTGGTGCGTCTGGAGAAGAAGCAGATGCTCGCCGCCGAGGGCGCGACCGAGCAGGCGTGCATGAAGCTGCTGCGCCACGAGGCCGGCCACTGCATCGACACCGCCTATCGCCTGCACCGGCGCAAGCGCTGGCGGGAGATGTTCGGCAGCTTCACGGCGCCCTACCCCGACTTCTACCGCCCGCGCCCGCGCAGCCGTGACTATGTCCTGCACCTGGACGGCTGGTACGCCCAGGCCCACCCGGCCGAGGACTTCGCCGAGACGTTCGCCGTGTGGCTGAGCCCCGGGTCGCGCTGGCGTCAGCGCTACCGCTCCTGGCCGGCGCTGCGCAAGCTTCAGTACGTCGACGAGCTGATGGGCGAGATTGCCGGGCAGCGCCCGCCCGTACGCTCGCGCCGCGCCATCGAGCCGATCAGCCAGCTCAAGCGCACGCTGCGCGATCATTATCGCCGCAAGCGCATGCACTACGCCGACGATTTCCCCGATTTCTACGACAGCGACCTGCGGCGGATCTTCTCCAACGAGCCGCGTTATCGGGACCGCGAGACGGCCGCGGCCTTCCTGCGTCGCCACCGCGTGGAGCTGCGCCGCCGCGTGGCCGACTGGACCGAGACCTCGCCCTACACCATCGACCAGGTGCTGCGCGACATGATCGACCGCTGCAAGGAGCTGCGCCTGCGTCTGGCCCGGCCGCAAAGCGAGGCCCGCATCGAGGCCTTGATGCTCGTGACCGTGCAGACGATGTACTTCCTCCAGACGGGGCGCCGCGTGGCGGTGTGAGCGGGGACGTTTTGCCACGAAGACGCGAAGGGCACGAAGCAAGGCAGAAAGGCCGATAAGGAATGCAGGAAAGGCAGGAAGGCAGCAATGGACGCGGGGTGCCACTGACAAGGCCGTCTTCGGCCTTGTCAGTGTGCCTCGATGCTCGCACTGACAAGCTCCGCGGACTCCGCTTGTCAGTGGCACCCCAACCCTTTACTCCTTTCCTGCTTTCCTGCCTTC
>SLDI01000125.1:0-3228 GCA_007125385.1 Phycisphaeraceae bacterium
CGCGGCACGGAGAAGGATCTGTCGTACGGTTTCATGCTGGCGATCGTGCTCCAGAGCGTCGCGGGGCTGTGCCTGCTCGGGGCGCTGTGGATGGGCGCGGGCGAGGGCGATCTCTTCTGGCGCTGGCTCGGCGCGGGGCTGATGGTCCAGGGCGCGACGATCGCCGCGCTGCTGTTCGTCCGCCGGGCATGAGCGGCGGCGGTTGAAGGATTTTCATCTTCTGCGGCCTCGGCGTCGTGCCGGGCTCATCGGGGCCGGTGCCCGGGGCCGCGAGGGGGGCGGCGCCCCTCCGCTGGCCGGTGGGTGGCTCAGTTCCGGGCCGGGGGTGTTGCATGTCATTGGTGTGAAACGATCTACGGTCCGGCCGCGCCGGGGCGGCCTCGGCCCGGCCGGGAGGGGCGAGCCAGGCGGTATGGGCTTTGCGATCAACAGCGCCGGTGGCGGGTCGGGGCAGCCGGCCGAGCGATCGGCCAAGGCCATCGTCTGCGCGACGCGCCGGGCGCGCAGCGACAGGGGCGGAGCCCGCGCCGCGCCGAGGGTGCGGGCTGGGAGAATTTTTCCGATTTTTCCGCCTGCCGCGAAAGCCGGCCCCCCCAGCAGCCGATGCTGATCGCGGAGACCTTCGGGGAAAAGAGGCGAGGATGCATTGTGGATGGGTCCACCGGCGTCACCGTGCGCCGAGCGGGTTGAAGGCAGCGGTCACGATTCTTGCAGCACTGGCGTTGGCCGGCCCCGCCGCGGCCGTCAGCTTCGGGCCCGATGCGCCCGAGGTCTATGTCCCCGGCTCCGGGCAGGCGATCCCCTTCCAGATCAACGCCGCGGCCGGCACGTTCAACGACGTGCTCGTGCTCGCCTGGCACGACGACGAGCGGCGGATGGTCGACGCCTTTGCCCACGCGCGCACCGATCAGCCATGGCAGATCGAACCCGCGCATCTGGACGAGCTGCCGCCTGGCCGGGTCAACCTCCAGTTGCTGCGGCGCGGTGACGATGGCGTCCAGTCGCGCACCGACCATTGGATCGAGGTCCAGGGCCAGGCCAACGACGAGCCGGCGACCGTTCGCTTCGCCTCCGACCTCCCGGACAGCTACGTCAACGGCAGCGGGGCGTCGCTGCCGTTCGAGCTGCAAGGCCAGGCCTCGGAGGGGCAACAGCTGATTGTGATGGCCTTCTGGCACGACGCCGACCGCTTCGTCACGGGCTTCACGCACACGCTCGAGCCGCGCGGCGGGCGGATCACGGCCGAGCGGCTGGACCTGCTGCCCGGCGGGCGGGTGACGATCTACCTGGTGCTCAGCGGCGGGGCTCGCGACGCGCAGTGGGTCGAGCATCCGCTCCAGGTCCAGGCCGATCCGCCACCGCACATCCGCTTCGTCGACCCGCCGCCCCACTACCAACTGGGCTCAGGTCAGCCCCTGGTGCTGGCGCTCGACGGCCAGGAGCCCGACGACTGGCGCGTCCGGCTGGTGGCATGGTCGCAGGCCGAGTCGCGCTGGGTCGAGGCGTTCGCGCACACGCTCGAGGATGAGCTGGCGCTGTCGGTCGAGGCGCTGGAGACCCTGCCCCCGGGGCCGGTGTCGATCGTGGCCCGCCTGGAGTATGGGCAGGGCCAGTTCGCCACCGACCGCCTCTCGCTGGAGGTGCTGCCCCGCTCGGGCGGCTCGGCACCGAGGCCGCGCATTGGCTTCACCGCTGCGCCGAGCACCTATCAGCAGGGCTCGGGCGCGACGATCGGCTTCGAGGTCCAGAACGTCAACGCCGACGCCGACGCCGACGCCGACGTCCTGGCCATCGCCTGGTCCGACGGCGAGGCGCGGATGGTCAGCGCGTTCGCCCACACCATCCCGGCCGCCAGCGGCGCGATCAGCGCCAGCCGCCTGGACGTGCTCCCGCTCGGCGCCAACAACGTGCAACTGCTGCTGCGCGTCGACGGCGAGAACGTCGACCGCGCCGACGCCTGGGTCCAGTTCCTCGCCTCCGACGACGACGACGATGACGATGGCGACGGGGGTGGCGGCAGCGGCAACGGCGACAACGGCGATGGCGACGGCGACAACGGCAATGGCGACGGTGACAACGGCAATGGCGACGGTGACAACGGCAATGGCGACGGTGATAACGGCAACGGCAACGGCGACGGCGGCGGGGGCGGCGACGACGGCACCGGTGTCGGGGGCTGGACCGAGATCCCCGACAACGCCCAGATCATCTACGTCAACGATGGCGACGACCTGACCGGCCTGCGCCGCAGCGGCACCGCCGAGAGCCCGGTGGTCTACATGGGCCGGCCCGGTCAGCCGCGGCCGGTGGTCGAGCGCATCTTCAACCACGTGAACACGCCGATGCAGCACGTCTGGTTCATCGGCATTGAGGTCGACGCCCGCGGCCACTCGTTCGGCATCCGCCTGCGCGGCGACATCCGCAACATCCTCATCGAGGACGTGAAGGTCAGCGGCGCCAAGGACAACATCGTCCTCCAGCGCTGGCCCAGCGACCGGCAGATCCGCGACATCGCCATCCGCCGCTCGGTCATCGTCGACGCCAACGACTCCAGCGGCCACAGCCAGGGCCTTTACGGTGCCCGGATCCGGAACCTGCTGATCGAGGAGTGCGTCTTCGACCACAACGGCCACACCAACGGCCATGACGCGACGATCTTCAACCACAACATCTACCTCGCCGCCTGCCAGAACGCCACCGTCCGCAACAACGTCCTGTCCCGCGGCTCGAGCTTCGGGCTGAAGATGTCGAGCAACAACACCGGCGACTTCGACGGCGCGGTGGTCGAGGGCAACCTGTTCCTGGGCAACGGCAACGGCATCACCATCGACAATTCCTCGCGCTTCGCCGAGTTCCACGCCCAGAACCTGAAGCTGCGACGCAACGTGTTCACCCGGATCGGGCGGCGGATCAACGGCACAAACCAGAGCTTCGGCATCCGCGCCCTGAGCATCCGCCGGGCCGAGATCCACGACAATTACTTCGTGGACAAGCCCTTCGACGCCAGTCACCCGCCGATCCGCCTCGAGCCGGGCAATGCCCATCGCGACATCGACATCCGGCGCAACGTCGGCCACGAGTGGAACGGCCGCAGCGGCGACTACATCGTGGCGCCGAACCACAGCAGCGTCGTGATCGGCAGCAACCTCATGCGGTTGGCCGCCAACCGCTACTACGACGCCTCGCGCACCGTGGCCAGCTACAACGCCGAGATCGGCGGCAGCGAGA
>SLDI01000684.1:0-3225 GCA_007125385.1 Phycisphaeraceae bacterium
ATTCGCACCCACCCTCCCCCAACCCCTCCCGAAGGGAGGGGGGCCGGAAAGCACCCGCAACGCTCCACCCCCGCTCCACCCCCCGTCCTGTCCTTCCTGCCTTGCTCCCCCTCCTCTTCCCGCCCTTCGCCCCTTCCCGGTTCCCCTTTCTGCATTCTGCATTCTGCATTCAATAAACTCCCCCCATGCGTCTCGCCGTCGCCGACCTGCTCGTGATCGTCGCGTACCTGGCGCTTGTCGTGGCGGTGGGCGCGTGGTTCGCCCGCCAGCGTGGCGGCACGGGCGAGTACTTCCGCGGCAGCAAGCGCGTGCCCTGGTGGGCGGCCGGGCTGAGCCTCTACGGCACCGGGCTCAGCGCCCTGACCTTCATCGCCATCCCGGCGCTCGTCTACCGCACCAACTGGGCCTACTTCGTCGGCATGTTCGCCGCCCTCGCGGCCGTGCCCTTCGTCACCCGCTGGTTCATCCCGTTCTATCGCGAGCTGAACATCACGACCGCCTACGAATATCTCGAACTGCGCTTCAACCGCGCGGTGCGGCTGCTGGGCTCGACGATCTTCATCATCTTCCACCTCGGCCGGGCCGCCATCATGCTCGTGCTGCCGGCGCTCGTGCTCGCCGAGGCGGCCGGCCTGCCGCTGTACACCAGCATCGTCGTCATCGGCGTGCTCGCCATCGTCTACACCATGCTCGGCGGCATCGAGGCCGTCATCTGGACCGACGTCATGCAGGTCGTCGTGCTCATCGGCGGGGCGCTCACCGCGTGCCTGATCGCCGTGGCGAGCCTGGACGGCGGGCTGGGCGAGCTCTTCACCGTCGCCCGCGAGCATGACAAGCTCGCCCTCTACAACCCCGGCTTCGACCCCACCGCCGCCGCGCCCGTCCTCTGGGTCATCGTGCTCGGCTACGGCATGAGCCAGTTCAACGCCTACGTCGCCGACCAGTCGCTGGTGCAACGCTACCTCACCACGCGCGACACGCGCAGCGCCCGCCAGGCGCTCTGGCTCGCCGCCGCGGGCGGCATCCCGGTGCAGCTGCTCTTTTACGGCGTTGGCACGGCCATGTTCGTCTTCTACGTCGCCCACCCCCACCTGCTGCCCGAGCTCGCCCACGACGACGCCATCGTCCCCGTGTTCCTCATGCAGCAGTTGCCGCTGGGCCTGGCGGGCCTGGTCATCGCCGGCGTCTTCGCCGCCGGCATGTCCACCATCGACAGCTCGATGAACTCCATCGCCACGTCCATCGTCAACGACTTCTACAAGCCGCTGGCCAGGCGCGCGACCGACCGGCGGCAGATGGTGCTGGCCCGGGCCGCGACGATCGTCGTCGGCGTCGCGGCCATCGCCGGCGCCACGCTCGTCGCCGCGTACGAGGTCCGCGGCCTGCTCGACACGTTCCTTGGCTGGCTGTTCCTCGTCATCGGCGTGCTCGCGGGCCTGTTCGCCCTGGGCACCCTCACGCGGCGCGCCAACAGCGCCGGCACGCTCATCGGCGCCGCCGTGGCCACCGTCGTCGTCCTCAGCGCCGCGCAGTTCTCGCCGCTCAGTGGCTTTCTCAACTCGATCATCGGCTTCGGCACGTGCGTGATCGTCGGCTACGTCGCCAGCGCGCTCACGCCCGGCCCACCACGCGACCTGACGGCGCTGACGATCCACACACGCATCAAGCCGGCACCACCGCCCACGGAGCACGCGGCCCGGGAGATGGCGGCGCCGTAGGCGTCGCCCGCCTGCGCCAAGCGCGGACGCTCACACCTCGACCGTGAAATCAACCGGCCGGCCAAGCTGGTTGTAGAGCTCGCGTCGGCCTTGCTTGTCGGCGTTGGCGACGAACCAGGCATACTCGGCGACCTGCTCGGCGACGTCGCGGGGCACGCAGACCACGCCGTCGCCGTCGGCGATGATCACGTCGCCCGGCCGCACCGTCGCGCCGCCGATGTTGACGTTGACCTGCACCTCGTCGAGCTCGAGCCGGCCGGGGCGGATCGTCTTGGAGATGTAGCGGCTGTAGACGGGCACGCGCTGCTTGATCAGCTCGTCGCTGTCGCGGCAGCCGCCGTTGGTCACCGCGCCGACCGCGCCGCGGGCCATCCACGCCAGCGCGTTCCACGAGCCGATGAACCCCGTGGTGCCGCAGTTCTCGCCGTCGATGACGATGACGTCGCCGCTTTGAACCTGCTCACGGATCGGGCCTTGCGAGATCTTGTAGCCGTCCTTGACCCACTGCCGCCACTGGTCGAAGCTCTCGCCGAGCCGGGGCACGGGCTTGTCGCTGGGGATGAGGCGCACGGTGTGGGCGAGGCCGTAGATCCGGTGGCTGAACGCGTCGATGTCGCGCCACAGCGGGCCGATGTCGCGCGAGACCTGGCCGCGGTCGAAGTAGCCGACACCGTCCATCGCGTCGACGACGTCGGTGACGCGCAAGCCGTGGAACTTCGCGAGCAGTTGCAGGCGGTCGTCGGCCATGGTGGGTTCTCCTGGTTCAGGATGCGCTTGCCTATCGACGGGTCTGGGCGCCGGCCAGGTCGGCACCGGCTTCGAGCACCTCGCGGATCGCCGCCGACAGCCGGGCGATACCTTGGCGGATGTCCGCGACACTCGGCGTGCCGAAGCTCAGGCGGATCGTGTTCGTCGGCACCGGCAGGCGCGGGTCCGGCGGGTAGCAGTACGCCCCGGGCACGTAGAGCACGCCGTGGGCGATCGCCCGCTCAAAGAGCGGGCCGTCGCGGCCGGTGTCGATCGCCTCGGGCAGCGTCAGCCAGACGTACAGCCCGCCGGCCGGCCGGGAAAACCGCACCTGCTCGCCCAGCGCGCCCAGCCCCTCGTCCAGCGCCTCGAGCATCGCGTCGCGCTTGGCGGCGTAGGCCTGGCGCAGCGTGTCGATGTGCTCGGCGAAGTCACCCTGCTCCATGGCCGCAAGCATCACGCGCTGGCTGAGGTTGCTCGTGCCGAAGTCGCGCCCGCCCTTGTTCACGAGCACCGGCTCGACCAGGTCGCGCGGCAGCAGGCCGTAGCCGATCTTCAGCCCCGGGGCGAACGGCTTGGAGAAGGTATGCATCAGCGCCACGTAGGCGTTGTCCGTGTCGTAGGACTTGAGCGAGCGCGGACGCGCCGCGCTGGCCGGGGCGTAGGTCAGCTCCCGGTAGGCCGCGTCCTCGATGAGGATGATCCGATGCCCGGCCCGCCGGCTCCAGCGGCGCACGATGTCCACGAGCTGCGCCCGGCG
>SLDI01000163.1:0-3223 GCA_007125385.1 Phycisphaeraceae bacterium
CAAGCCGTGGCACCCCATGGCGTGAACACCAGCAGCGTCCGACAAGGGTGCCACTGGCGGCTTGTCCGCCAGTGCCCAGGCGCCTCGAAGTTCATGAGCGCGGTGATTGCGTTAGACGCGGCGAAATCGAGAGCCCCAGCCGTAACCCGCGCCCAAGCACTGGCGGTCAAGCCGTGGCACCCCGATCACCGCACGTCGGACCGGTAACGCCTTCGAGGTGCACCCCCCCGACATCGAAAGGGCGGCCGCATGACGCATGAACGCGCCGCCCGTCGCCTGATCGTCGTCCACCCGCGCTTCACGCGCGTCTGGCCGCTGGCCGCCGACGCGCTGGCGCGCCAATGGCACGACGACGCCGGCGTGCACTTCATCCGCCTCGACGCCGGCGACGAGCGCCCGCTCGGCCAGCTCATCGATACCCCCAACACCTTCGAGCAGGCGGCGCTGCTGGGCGTGACCGTCACGCCCGCGTGCCTCGACGCCCTGCCCGCCCTGCGCGAGCTCGCGATCGTCAAGGCCTACGGCGGCGCGGCCGAACGCGGCCAAGGCGTCACCGAAGCGCTCGACGCCCGCGGCATCGCCCTGCGCGAGCACCAGGGCGAAGCGTTCTGGGGACAGAGCGTCGCCGAGTTCGCCCTGGGCCTGACGCTCGCCGCCCTGCGACGTATCCCGCAAACCTACGCCCGAATGATCCACAGCCTCGACGCGTGGGACTACGAGCCCGGCTCACCCCAGGACGTCGCCGGGCAGCGCGGCCAGCAGCACGGCGACGACCCGCGCTTCGCCAGCGGCACCGTCGCCACCAAACGCGTCCGCATCGTCGGCATGGGCAACATCGCCGGCCGCTACGCCCAGTGGTGCGGCATGCTCGGCGCCGACGTGGCCGCCTGGGACCCGTTCGCCCCCGAGGCCAGCTTCGACCTGGCCGGGGCCCGCCGCGTCCGGACCATCGACGAGCTCGTCGACGACGCCGACATTTTCGCGCCCATGCTGCCGCTGACGGAGGCGACGCGAGGCCTGGTCACCGCGGAACATATCAACGCCCTGCCGCGCGGCGCGCTGGTCGTGTGTGTGACGCGCATGGGCATCCTCGACGGCCAGGCGCTGCTGGATCGTGTGCGCGCCGACGAGCTGGCCCTGGCGGCCGACGTCTTCGACGTCGAGCCCCTGCCGCTGGACAGCGACCTGCTCGGCCGGCACAACGTCGTGCACACGCCGCACAACGCCGGGCGCACGCGCCACGCCAATGAGCAGTGGGCACGCCTGCTCGCCCGCGCCTTCACCGCCCTGCCATCGCCCACCCCGCGGCTTGCCGCTTCGCGACAACACCAAACCACCCCCGCCACCACCACGCCAACCGGGGGTGACGCATGACCCAATCACCTTCCACCGCCCCCACCCAGCAAGGCCCCGCTTCCGCCGCCTACCTCGACCCCCACCTGCTCGCGACCGTCGGCCCGCTCGACCTCCGCGCCCGCATGGCCGTCGAGGGCCTCATGACCGGCATGCACCGCTCGCCGCTGCATGGCTTCAGTGTCGAGTTCGCCCAGCACCGCCCCTACACCTTCGGCGACGACCCGCGCTTCCTCGACTGGAAAGTCTACGCCCGCACCGACAAGCTCTACCTCAAGCAGTACCAGCAGGAAACCAACCTCGACATGCTCCTGCTCGTCGACGCCTCCGGCTCCATGGGCTACGGCTCGGGCCTGGACCGCAAGCTGCGCGACGAGACCCCGCAGTCGCAGCGCACGCGCGGCGGCGGCGGCGGGCGGTGGCGCAAGTATGACCACGCCGCCACGCTCGTCGCGGCCATGAGCTACGTCGCCCTGCGCCAGCAGGACCGCGTCGGCGTCGTCGTCTTCGACAACGAGGTCCGCACCGCCACGCGGCTGAGCAACACGCAAGGCCACTGGCGCAGCATCGTCGAAGCCCTGGAGCAGACGCAGATTGCCGAAGACGCCAACCCGGCCGCGCTCGCCTTGTCCACCGAGGACGCCAACGCCCGCGCCAGCGTCTTCGCCACCCTCTTCGACCGCGTCGTCGCCCGCCTGACGCGGCGCTCGCTCGTCGTGCTCGTCAGCGACCTGTTCGACGATGCCGATCTGCTCGAGCGCGGGCTGGCGCGGCTGCAGCACCGGCGTCACGACGCGATCATCTTTCAGACGCTGGACCCGGCCGAGCGCCAGTTCCCGTTCCGCGACCCGTCCGAGTTCCTGGGCCTGGAGGGCGAAGGCCGACTCCCGCTGGACCCGGCTGCGCTCAGGCAGCATTACCTCGAGGCGCTCGAAGCGCACCTGGAGCGCGTCGAGCAGGTGGCCCGGCGATTCCACTTCGATCACCTGCTGCTGGACACCGCCCGCCCGCTGGCCCCGCCGCTGAGCCACTTCCTGGCCAAGCGAGCCGCGGTCATCGCGCGGTCGTAGGAAATAACCACAGAGGCACAGAGAGCACAGAGAAGAAATAGCCACAAATGAACACCAATGAGCACAAATGAAAACGGATAAGCAACTGAATTGGTGCCCTTCCGACCCCCCTCCCCCCGGGAGGGGCTGGGGGAGGGTGCGCCCGAATACCTTGCATCACCGAATCACGCAGCGGACGCCCCGCCTCCCCACTCCCCCATCCTCTTCTTATCCGTGTTCATTCGTGTTCATTCGTGGCTGTTCCTTCCCTGGTGAATCGCGACGCTCATGACCTCGACCCTCGCCCAGGCCGGCGCCCTGTTCACCGCCCCCGCCCTTGCCGCGGCCGGGCTCGCGGCCGTCAGCGTGCCCATCGCCATCCACCTGCTCTGGCGCCTGCGGCGACGCCCCGAGCCGTGGGGCGCCATGCGCTTCCTCATCGAAGCCTACCGCCGGCACCGCTCACGCATGCGCCTCGAGCAGTGGCTGCTGCTGGCCAACCGCTGCCTCATCCTCGCCATCCTCGGCCTGGCGCTGTCCGGGCCACTGCTGGGCGGTTGGACCGGCCTGCTCGGCGACCGCTTCGACGCCACCGGCCGCGAGGTGCACATCGTCCTCGACGACACGCTGTCCACGCGGGCAGCGCTGCCCGACGGCCGCGCCCGCTTCGAGCACCTGCGCGACCTGGCGCAGGAGCTGGTCCGCGCCACCGCCGAACGCGACCGCGTCACGCTCTGGCTGGCGTCGCGGCCGGCGCATCGCCTGGCCGAGCCGGGGCGCGGTCAGCGCGGCGAGCTGCTCTCGCGCCTTGCCGAGCTCGA
>SLDI01000453.1:0-3211 GCA_007125385.1 Phycisphaeraceae bacterium
ATGCAGCGCCCAAGCGTTGTCGGTGAGCCCAGCCCGAAGCGCATGTGCCGGCGGTGCAGGGCTCCCCATGTCGGCGAGGAGCACATACCAGGCGTCCCACTCAATTGCCGCATGATCCGACGTGTCGCGCTGCGCTCGGTCGATCGCGCGTGCAACCCGGGTCGAGATGGGTGACTGCAGGACAGCGTAAATATCGACATCACCCGCGTGGGCGGGACGATCATCGAAGGTGACCGCGCCATACGCCCAGAGGGCCCTGAGGTTGTCGCCGAGAACCGACACCAGGCGGGTCCGCAAGGCGGGGCAGGCCTCGGCCAGATGGTCGGGAAGATGATCCAGAGGGACGGACATTACAATCTCAGCGTGACGGGAGGATTGTTGCTTGAAGTGGGAGCGGCGCGCGATGCGAGCTCGCTACTTACAGTGCAGCCGATTAAGGATGTACGCAATGTGATCGGTGGGTTTCGGTGCCGCATGCGCCTTAAGTGAAGTGAGCCCGTGCTGCGCCAGCGACGTTATCAGTTGCCGGTTGTAAAGCAGTGTTCGGTCGATGAACTTCTGAATCAGGTGCTGCTCGGTTGCCGAGGCGTCGGCGCACCGGCTGTTGCCCCGGATTCGATCAGCGATCACTTTGTCCGGTGCGACGAGCCAGACGGCCATCACCTCGTCGCCGAGCAGATTCGCCACGTAGTCCGGCCAGAGGGCTGAGCCTTCGAGGACGAGGCCACAGGATGAAGCATCTGCGGCGGGCGTGTTGAGGATCTCCTGCACCTGCGGCATGACGTTGACGCGGTAGTGCTCCAGCACGTCGGCGAGCAGCTCGTCGGGCGAGAGCGTTGCGTAGTGCTCGGCCACGTGTGAGGGGACGGGTCGACCGTTGACGCTCCACGGCCGCCCGGGGTGCCGGGCGAGTCGATCGGTCGAGCGATGCTCCCACGACAGGTGCGCGGCCAAGGCGGCTGCCAGCGTGGACTTGCCTGCGTGGGACGTGCCACCGATGAGGATGGCCCGCAGGGACGGCCGCTCTTGCGCATGTGTCACGGGCGCGCTCCAGGAAGGGTGAGTCGCATCAGGTCAGGTGCAGGAGCTCGATCAGTGCGAAGTCGGGCAGGCGCAGCACGCAGGCCCCACCACACCGCAGGCTTTGCCAGAGGTCGAATGCGTCGAGATCGTTGTGGGACGCTACGAACAGTGATATCACCGTGCCGTGGGACATCGCGATAGTCGCATGGTGTTCAGCCGCCGTGCCAACGATTTCGTCAATCGCGGCTGCGAAACGCCGTTGTGCGGCATCGGCCGATTCGCTGCCGAGTACGGCAAGAGAGGGCTCGGCGAACACGCGGCGGTTGAGGCTCGCGTGCTCGTGCTCGTCCATCAGCGGCAGCGCAGGCCGGTCGAACTCGACGAGGCCGGGGTGGCTACGGACCGAGGCACCGAGTGCGGGGGCGATGATCTCGGCTGTCTGCCGCGCTTTCGGCTCCGGGCTGGTGTAGAGCTGCGCGGGAGCGAACTCGGCGAGCGCACTCGCGATCACCGAGGCCTCGGCCTCACCGCGATCGTCGAGCTGCCAGTGCCGCGGCGGGACGTCGGCCTCAAGCACCGGCATCGCATGCTTGACGAGCACCAGGTTGGCGGGGGCGGGTTCGGGCATGGCGAGGGAGAGGGCCGAGCGCAAATCTCTAGGAGGAGGCCCATCCGGTCACGAGCGGCTTGCGCGAGCGTGGAAGGATTCGGTGGACAAGGCGAGGTCCGTCAGTTCCCGAACGAGCGGGCCCTTGCCGGCCGTGTAGGCCTCGCGATCCTCCGGATACCGCCGCGCCAGCTCCTGTTTCAGCGCGGCATATTCGGCCGCACGGTTCGGATGCGCGATGACGTAATCGCGAAAGGCGAGGCGCTCCCAGAGCTTGTGGCCAGGCGGAGCCATGTGCATGTGCAGATCTCGTGCGCCGTCGGGGCCAGCGTGACGGAGGAACATCATGTGGCCAGGCGGCCGATCATCGCGCCAGAAATACTCGCAGCCTTCACGCGTCAGGACGGGCACGACGTTGGGCAGGGCGAGCTCAAAAGACGGAACCTCCACGAACATGTCGATGATGGGCTTGGCGATCATTCCTGGGATGGCTGTGCTGCCGACGTGTTCGATGCGGCCGATCCAGCGCTCGTCGAGCAGATCTCGCAGCCAGTGTGCGGCGGCCGTGAAGCGCGCGGGCCAAGCCGGGTCATACTCTGTCAGGTAGACGGCTTCGGGGTCGGGCATGGGAGGACGCTCTGCAGCAGGCCGGAAGATCGCGTGGAGCATACACGAGCGGGGTTCATCAGATCAACGACAATCGCGTCCCCACTCTGGCAGGCAAACAGGATACTGTCCCTTGGGTGGAGGCGGCGCCACCCGAGGCATGGCCACGTAGGCGGACGAGCAGGCGAAGGGGGGGCCCGCGAACGAGCGATCATCCATTTTGGCGGCCGACGGGAAAAAGTCTTGCCTTTGGCGTTCGGTCGTTATATATTCGCCCGTGGCCTGCCAGGAGGCCTTCGGTCCGCGACCAGGGTTGAACCCACCTGCTGTCCGGTTCCACATAACCTGACTTCCCGCCCGATCACGCGGACAACGGGCACCTTTGGGAAGGAAGGTCCATCATGGCTGAGTCGGCCACCTCTTCACGTCCGCTCCCCGAGCGCCCCAACCTCGACCACCTCAAGAAGCAGGCCAAGGAGTTGCTGGAGGCCGTGCGCGCCGGTGAGGCGAAGGCCGTTGGGCGGCTGCAAACGTTCGGCCTGTCGCCCGCGCGGGCCAGGCTGCACGATGCGCAGCTTGTCATTGCGCGGGAGCACGGCTTCGCGAGTTGGCGCAAGCTCAAGGCACACGTCGACGAACGACGGCAGACGCTCGACCACCTGCTTGCGGTCATCCGAGAGCGGGACGTCCCGGCGCTCAAAGCGCTGCTGACGCACCATCCCGAGTGGGCCAACGGCTCGCTCGATGAGAACCACCACCGTCCGTTGCACCATGCCGCCGGCTTCGGCGACGCTGGTGTTGCTGAAGCGCTGGTCGCCGCCGGCGCCGACGTCGAGCCCGCGCCAGCCTGGTTTCACACGCCGTTGTCCTGGGCGACGACGGAGGACAATGTTGAGGTGGCCGAGGTGCTGCTGGCGCACGGCGCGTCGCTGGACCTGTGGTGCGCGGCGGGCCTGGGCAAGCTCGAAGCGGTTC
>SLDI01000711.1:0-3202 GCA_007125385.1 Phycisphaeraceae bacterium
CAATCCTTGAGCGAGCGATGGCGATACAGATCGCGCTGTGACTGCCCATGCCAGCCGCCGTCGACCATGAGGGTGACGTCGGGGCCCGCTTCTTCGCGCGCCGCGGCGACGAGCGCCACGTCGCGCTGCACGTCGCTGCCAAACACCCCCCAGCCGAACTTGATCGCGTCGAAGCCCTGGGCGAGGTAGCCGGCGACGGCCTGCTTCATCGCATCGGGCGTGGGGCGGAAAAGCGTCGAGGCGTAGACGCGCACGCGATCACGGTACTTCGCCCCCAGCAGCCTCCAGACCGGCTGTCCGGTCGCCTTGCCGGCAATGTCCCACAGCGCCAGGTCGGCGCCGCTGATCATCTGCATGCCCGCACCAGCGCGGCCGTAGTAGCTCATGCAGCGGTACATTTTCTGCCAGAGCCGCTCGCGCTGGAGAGGGTCCTCGCCCACCAGCGCCGCCCGCAGCGACTCAAAGCCGATCTGACCCCCAGAAGGCGCATCGACAACTGCCTTGGCGACGTGCGGCTGGGTCTCGACATCCGCCCAGCCCTCGATGCCCTCGTCCGTCGTGATGCGCAGCAGCGACACGAAACGCACGCCATGCGCCTCCGTCGCCTGCCAGGGGTCGGGGTAGTCCTTGCCCGTGTCGAGCACGTACGCCTGGACGTCGACGATCTTCATGGCAGGCTGGTTCCTCGTTCACCGCTCACACACGGATGCCCAGCAGGCCGAACGCATCACGATGCAGGATCCCCTCAACCGTCTCGTCGGTGATGCGCGGCAGGCCGGCGTCACCGGTCACGTCGTTGATCCGCTTGAGCCCGGTGATGGTCTCGTCTGCGCCGGCGAAGGGGTAGTCGGTTCCCAGCAGCAGCTTGTGCGCCACCCGGTACTCCTGCGCCAGCATCATCATATTGTAGAACTGCCAGGGTCGATAGTGCAGGGCGGAGATATCGGCGTAGACGTGCGGGTGCTTGCGGATCACGCAGATGCACTGCTCGTGAAACGGGTGGCCGAGGTGCGCCAGCACCATGCGCAGCTCCGGGTAGCGCATGGCCACGTCGTCGAAGACGTCGGCATAGGCGTAGCGCAGCGGAGCCACGCGGTTGAACGTCGTACCGGTGTGAAACAGGATGGGGATCTGACGCCTCTGGCAATAGGCGTAGACGGCATCGCAGCGTTCGTCGCGCGGGTCGAAGCCGGCGTAGATCGGGCCCATCTTGAGCCCACGGAGGTCCAGGTGTTCGATGGCCTCGGTCAGTTCGTCCATGTGCGCGCGGTCCGTCGGGTCACAGCAGGCGAAGCCGACGAGCTTGTCCGGCGCCTGCGCGACGAGCTCGGCGACAAACGTGTCGGGCACCCAGTAGCCCGTCAACCTAGCCTTGAGCCCGAATACGGCGACCTTCTCGAAGGGCTCGGCCTCGCGCACGGCGTCGGCGAGCGTCACCGTCAGATCCAGGGGCCGGCCGCGTGAAAGCTCCGCCTCGCGCACGGTCGCCGGATCGATGTGCAGTTGCTGATCCCAGACGTGGCTGTGAATGTTTTGCATCGGTCGATTCCGGCGCTGCGGCCACGCCAAGCCGCCTGGCGGTAACATAGCACAGCGGCACCGGCCACGCGCGGCGGTCGTCGCGTGAGCCGACCGGCGCCCGTCGCTGTGATATGCTGGCGCCGCTCCAAGCGATGGTATCACTGGCCGGTCGACAGGCACCATCATGGCTCGACAGCCCCGCCGCCACCTGCCCCGCCTGCTCTATTCCATCCCGGGCTATCGGCTGCGCGACATCGAGCGGCCGAAGCGCGTCCGGCAGCTCCACGCGATGGTGGCGGCCGGCGTCCATGGCTTTGAGCTGAGCTACCCCCTCAACGAGGGTTGGGCCGCCGACCAGAGCATCGATTTCACGTCGCTGGACCAGCGCATCGAGCACTTCCTCGCGATCGATCCAGAGGCGCAGCTTCTGCTGCGCATTGATTGCCGGGCACCAGCTCATTGGCTGGAGCGCCGGCCGCAGGACATGGTCGACTACGTGCTCGGCCCGCCGAACCAGCCGCCCGTGGGACCCGACCTGGGTGCGGAGATCCGCCCGCTGCGCGTCAGCCTGGCAAGCATCGCCTGGCGGCGTGCGACCATGGTGGCCCTGCGCACCCTGGTGCAGCACATCCAGCAGGCCTCTTACGCCGAGGCGGTACGCGGCCTCATGACCGCTTGGGGCACCTTTGGCGAATGGCACTACTGGGGCTTCTTTCATCTGCCGGATGTCGGCCCCGCCATGACGACTCACTTCCGGCAATGGGTCCGCCGACGCTACGGCGACGACCTCGACGCCGTCGCCGCCGCGTGGCGCCAGCCGCTGACCACCTGGGACGACATCCATCCGCCGGGCCGGCAGCGGCTGGCCAATACCGCGGACAGTCACCGCGCCGGCCGACATGCCGCCTGGTCGCTGGACTACGTCCACTGCCATCAGCAACTGGTGACCGACACGCTCGTCAGCTTCGCGCGTTGCGTGAAGCAGGCCTCGGATCATCGCCTGCTCACAGGAGCGTTCCATGGCTACTTCTTCAACACCCCGTGGCGCGACGAGGGCGGGCACCTGGCGTTCATGCGGGCCGTCGGTTCAAAGTGGATCGACTACCTGGCGGCACCGCAGATCTACGACGTTCACGCCCGCGACATGGGAGGCACCGGCCTGGACCGGGCGCTCGTGCCCACGATCCGCCGCGCGGGCAAGCTCTGGTTCTCCGAGGCCGACACGCCCACCCACATCGGCCGGGACATGAAGGACTACTGGAAGACGCGCACCGAGATCGCCCGCAACGCCGACGACTCCATCGCCCTCGTCCGCCGCGACGCCGCCCGCGCGCTGGCCGGCAACCATCACCTCTGGTGGTTCGACTTCGGCAAACATCATCGCGGCGGCGAATACCTGCACCCGCGCATCATGCGCGAGATCGCCGCACTCGTGAAGCTCGCCGAGCGCGCCGACGAGCTGGACACAAGCCCCGTCGCCGAGCTGGCGATCGCCTACGACGACGCCTCCCTCTACCACCTGCCGCACTGGCGCGCCGGCACCGATGCGATCAGCAGCGGCCTGCTCGATCAGCTTGCGTCGTGAAAAGCGCCCGGACTCCATGTTTCCACCTGATGATCACGGAAGCTCCGCAGAGGGCCCCTTCGCCTGCAAGGCGCGCTCCCACGGGTCCTAGCCCTG
>SLDI01000723.1:0-3193 GCA_007125385.1 Phycisphaeraceae bacterium
GGCGCAGGCGGCGCCGGGGCGGGGGGCGTCGCCGTCGACGGCGGCGGCCGGTGCCAGGAGGGGCCCGCTGGGGTCGCGACTGCGTCACAGCCTCGAGGATTTCGTCGTGGGCCCGAGCAACGAGCTGGCGTACGCCGCGGCGGTGCGGCTGGCCGACGCCGACGCCGAGCCGGGCCACCCGCTGTTTTTGCACGGCGGTTGCGGGCTGGGCAAGACGCACCTGCTCCAGGGCATGTGCAAGCGGCTGCTGAAGCGCCAGCCGCAGGCCCGCGTGCACTACACGACGGGCGAGCAGTTCACCAACGATTACATCTCGGCGGTGCGCGGCAATCGCCTGGAGGAGTTCCGCCGGCGGATTCGTCGGCTGGATCTGCTGGCTGTCGATGACGTGCATTTCATCGCCAACAAGCAGTCGACGCAGCAGGAGTTTCTGCACAGCTTCGACCAGATCGAGCTGGGCGGGGCGCGGGTGGCGCTGGCGTCGGACTCGCATCCGAAGTTCATCGAGCAGTTCTCCGAGGCGCTGGTCTCACGCTGCGTCAGGGGACTGGTCGTGCGCATCGCCGAGCCCGACGCGGAGACCCGACGCCGGCTGGTCGAGGTGTTGGCGCGGCGGCGTGGCCTGGCGCTGCACGAGTCGGCGGCGGCGGCGCTGGGCAAGTGCTGCGGCGGGTCGGTGCGCGAGATCGAGGGCACGCTGACCAAGCTCCAGGCGCTGGTGAGCCTCGCGGGCGGGCATCGCGCCGGCGAGCCGATCGGGCATGCGATGATCGACCATCTGCTGGCGTCGGACGCGGCGATGCGGCCGGCGCGGCCGGTGACGCTGGAGATGGTGCTCCAAGCCGTCGCCGAGCGGCTCGGGGTCAGTCGCCAGCAGATCCTGGGCCAGTCGCGGCACAAGCTGGTGGTGCTGGCGCGGTCGGTGGCGATCCACCTGGCGCGGGAGCTGACGCCGCTGAGCTTTCCCGAGATCGCCCGGGCCATGGGCCGACGCAACCACTCGACGATCATCACCGCGGCGCAGCGCATCGCCCGGCAACTGGGCGCGGCCGATGCGGCGCCGCTGCCCCCGACGCTCAACGCCGCGTCGCTGGCGGACCTGGTCGATGAGCTGCGCCGGCGGTTGCAGCGCGGGACGTGAGCTCGGCGTCAAGCCCACGGCCACGACGGGCATCTCTGCAAAACCGCGAAGAAGCCAAGCGGGCGAAGGATACGATAGGGAATCTCTTCTTTCTCAAACTCACCGATGAGCACCCCCTCCCTCCGGGAGGGGGTAGGGGGAGGGCGTCACCTGCTATCCGGGACCTGCGTTGTATCGGCACCTCGCCTGCAACGAGGCCATGTTTCAATCGGTCACACCACGCGCTCGGAGGCACCCTCCCCCAGCCCCTCCCGAAGGGAGGGGGGTCGGAATCGGTCAGTTTGAGTCCTTTCTCTTCGCGACTTCGCTTGCCTTCGCTCCTTCGCGGTTCTCCGATGGCTCCGTCGGCATTCGGGTCATTCCGAGGCCTCGATTGACGGGCCATCGGCACTACACTGTGGCGCATGCACGAGATCACGATCGAGACGGTGTTCTGCGCGTCGCACGCGTTGCGGCTGCCGGACGGTACCGATGAGCCGGTGCATGGGCACAACTGGCCCGTGGCCGTGAGCGTGGCGGCGGACGAGCTCGACGCGATGCAGACGGTGATGGATTTTCACGAGCTGGAGCGCATCGTCGCCGAGGTGGTGCGGCCGTGGCACAACCGGCATCTGAACGACGTGGAGCCTTTCGTCGACGGCCGGGTCAATCCGTCGGCGGAGCGCGTGGCGTGGTGGGTGGGCATGCAGGTGGGCCAGCGCTTGCCCGAGCGCGTGCGGGTCGTGGCGGTGCGCGTCGGCGAGGCGGTGCGGTGCAGCGCGACGTGGCGGCCGTGAGGGGAACTCAAAATTCACAATCCAAATCCGCCTCCTCAGGCGAATCTGTGGGTGGTCGGCGGCTGGGGCAGGTGGCCGAGCCGGTGATATGACGCGGGTTTTATCGTTTCAAACCGCCGATAGCCGTACGCCTGGCGGAAGCGCAATTTCACGTTCAGCTTCAGATCCGCCACGATCCCGTTGTTGTACTGCTTCTTCGCGCGGAACCCGTTGCGGATCAACGCGCGGAGCTTCGTAAGAGGCTGATGCCACAACGGCGTGTGGCTTAGGTTCATGGCATTCGCGGAAGTGGGGACAGGTCAGCGTCCCGCGACCGGCCCGGGCGTGTGGCGTCAAGGCACCGCGGCGGGCTCATCGGCTGTCCCGGCCGGCAGCTCGCGGGCGGCCTCGGCCAGGCGGACTTCGCGATCCAGCGGCCAGGGAGCCTCCGCGTCCCGACCCAGCACGATCTGCCACAGGTGCAGCCCACCCCAGCGAAAGGCCGCCTCGGCCCCTTGCAGGTACAGCCACCACATCCGCGCAAAACGCAGCCCGTGAAGCGCCACCACCTGCTCACGCACGCGCTGAAAGTTCTCCGACCAGCAGCGCAGCGTCAGCACGTAGTGCCGGCGAAGGTTCTCCACGTCGAGCACGTCCAGCCCGGCCGCGCCGGCGGGCGACGCCAGTTGCGCCAGCGTCGGCAGGTAGCCGCCCGGGAAGATGTGCCGCCGGATCCACGGGTCCGGCGGCTGCGGAACCATCCGCCCGATGGTGTGCAGCACGGATAGTCCGCCATCGCTCAGCAGCGCGCGCCAGCGGTCCATGAACGCGCGGTACTGCTTCAGGCCCACGTGCTCGAACATGCCCACGCTGATGATCCGGTCATAGCGGCCGGTCAGCTCACGCCAGTCGCCGCAGATCACCCGCATCTGCTCGTCCAGGCCGTGCCGCCGGGCCTCGGCGCGGATGTGCTCGGCCTGCTCGGCCGCGGGCGTCACGCCCGTGGCGTGCACGCCGTGATGCCGCGCCGCGGGCAGCAGCAGCGAGCCCCAGCCGCAGCCGATGTCCAAAAGGCTCTGGCCCGGCCGCAGGCGGGCCTTGCGGCACAGCAGCTCCAGCTTCTGCCGCTGCGCCGTGGCCAGGTCGTCCGATTCGCGCAGGAAGCAGGCGCAGGAGTAGGTCATCGATTCATCGAGCCAGAGCTGGTAGAACGCGTTGCCGATGTCGTAGTGATGCACGGCGTTGGCGATCGCCTGCCGGCGCGGCACCGCCGCCGAGCCGCGCCGCCACCACGCCA
>SLDI01000515.1:0-11884 GCA_007125385.1 Phycisphaeraceae bacterium
TCCAAGGCAAGACTGGTGGGTTTCGCTTCGCTCTACCCACCCTACATCAATAGTTCACGGCGTTGAGTGGCACCCACGCGGTGCGACCGAAATCAGGGCTGCTCGCCGGCGTCCTGGCGCCGGGCGTGATCGGTGACGGCGTCGCGATCCACCTCGTAGGCGCTGTCGGGCAGGGAGGTGTCGCGGCCGAAGGCGAAGACGCTGATCTTGTGCCGGCCGAACTGGTTGACGACGAACAGCAGGTACTGGGGGTCGAAGTCGGGGGCCAGATAGGATCGGAACGCCTCGACGGTGTCGCGGTCGATGAGCAGGCCGGCTGGCATGCCCATGCTCCAGGGCTCCGTGCCGCGTTCGCCGAAGACCATCAGCAGTTGTCCGCTGCCTTCGAACATCTGGATGACGTTGTACTGCGAATCGCCGACGTAGACGACCCCGTGGTCGTCGATGGCGATGCCCTTGGGCCGGGCGAATGAGCCGACGCGGTTGCCCGGGCCGCCGATCTGGCGCAGGTAGTGGCCGCGGTCGGGGTCGAAGACCTTGACGGCGCGGTGGTAGGTGTCGACGACGTAGAGCTGGTCGTCCGGGCCCAGGGCGAGGTTGATGGGCATGGCGAACTGGTCGGGGCCCTCGCCCTTCTCGCCGATGGTGCGCAGCAGGTGGCCGTCGCGTGACCAGACCTCGACGTGAGCGGCGCGGGTGTTGGTGAGATAGAGCTCGTCGTTGCGGATGAGCAGGTCGAACGGCGCCCAGTCGCCTTCGCCGGCGATCTCGCCGATGAAGCGGTCATCCTCGTCGAAGATGAGCACCTTGCCCAGTCCGGCGTCGCAGAGGTACCTGGTGCCGTCCTCGGCGATGGTGATGTTGACCGGGTTGCGCAGGCGCTGCGGGGTCTGGAGCGTGCGGTAATCGTTGGTGCGCAGGTTCAGCACGTGGACCCGGCGTGAGGCGAGGTCGCAGATGTAGAGCTGGTCGTCGTGCACCGCCAGGCCGTAGGGGCTGCGAAAGCTTGTGTCGCGCTCGATGGCCCGGCGGTCCTGGCCGACGACCCAGTCGCTGAAGCTGGTGCGGCTCTGGGTGTGCTGGCGGTCGGTGGCGTCGCTGAAGGAGGTGAGGAACTGCAGCCGGGGCGGGCTCGGCGTAGCGGGGTAGTAGACGGGATCGGGCACAGGATCACCGCTGCGCGTCGCGGTGCAACCCATGGCGAGCATCGCGGCGGCGAGCGGAATGGCGAGCCATCGTGAACGCGATCGTCGGTCAAGCATCGTGGGGCTCCATGCGGTGGCCCAGCACGACTTGCAAACCACGTTCCAAGGATCAACACGCGGCCCTGAGGCCTGCCGGGCTCGTGGATTACGGAAAAGCACACGCCAGGCGCGATCGTTTTCCCACGGGTGAGAACCGGGCGGCGCGGCCCTGTGTTCCCGAGCGGGCAAGCGGGGGCCGGGGTCGGCTCACGAGGCATGGGGGTTGCTTCAAGAAGAACCTGAGGTTGCATCATGCGCGAACCACCCAGGCACCCTTCACGCCCGCGCCCGTGTGGCAACGATGCGTCCGCGCCGCTGGGGTTGCGCGTCATGACCTGGCTGAGCCTGGCCGTGCTCCTGTCGCTGGCGGCGCTGTGGGGCTGCGCCGACGCGGAGCAGCGCTATCGCACGCTGTCGTTGTTCTTTGACGGCGTGCCTTTGCCCGAGCACCTTCGCGACGATGCCGAAGCGGCGGGCCGGCCTGGCGAGCGGTCCGCCGTGGCGCGGACCGAGCCGGTGGCCTATCGCTATCACGAGCCGTACGCCAGGCGGAATTGCGAGGGCTGCCATGACGTGCGGCGCGGCTATGAGCTGGCCGCGACACCCGACGAGAGCTGTCGGAACTGTCACGCGTCGCACTTCGACATCGAGCCGGGCGACTGGGTACACGGCCCGGTGGCGATGCACGAGTGCAGCCACTGCCATGAGCCGCACCGCTCGGGATACGACGGCCTGTTGACCGAGTCGCAGCCCGATCTGTGCTTTAGCTGTCATGAGCCGCAGTGGTTCGCCTCGGATCCGTTTCACGCCGGGCTCGACGAGTTGCACTGCTCGAACTGCCACGATCCGCACGCCGCGGGCAATCCGCTGCTGCTGGTCGATGCGCGGACGTTTGAGCGTCGGCAGCAGATTCGCCGGGTCCCGGTGTCGCAGCACCCGACGTTCGAAAGCGAGGATTGCGCCTCGTGTCACGTTCGCGAGCAGGCCCACGTGCTGGTCGAGGACGTGGACGCGGTGTGCCTGTCGTGTCACGGCGAGCAGGTCGACCCGGCCGGGGCGCCGTTGCACCAGGCGGTGGTGGAGGGCAAGTGCACGACGTGCCACACGGCTCACCAGTCGCCGCGGCCGGATCTGATGCACCCCACGGCCGAGCAGGTGTGCTTCAGTTGCCACCAGCCGGGCGAGATTCGCACGCCGCGGCATCCGCGGACGACGCGGGTGGACTGCCTGACGTGCCACACGGGTCATCGCGAACTGCGCCCGGGGATGCTGCGCGAGGGCGTGGGCGTGCTGCCCGGCCGCGCCCAGCGCCCGGACCGATCTGACGTCGACCTTGCCCGGAGCCGGCCCTGATGGCGCGTCGTCGTCTGACACTGCGATGGGCGGCATTGGGCATGGCCGCGATCGTCGCGACGACGCCCGTTCACGCCCAGGAGACACAGGTGTTCAGCCTCACGAATTATCGCTTCGAGCTCTTCGCCGAGGGCAGCTATTACCGCGACCGCTCCCGGCGCAACGACACCACCACGCGGCAGCAGGAGCTGTGGCTGCGCGAAGGGCTCGAGATGTGGAGCGATGGATTCATCTATCACCCCAATTTCCTTGACTGGCACGCCAACGTGCGTGCCGGGCTCAGCCACGACAAGATCTGGCTCAACAACGAATCGCGCCAGGAGACGGGGCACCTGCTCGGATACAACCTGTCCGCTCATGCCCTCAAGGACAAGCCCATTTCGGGACGCGTCTTCGCCTCGCTGGACAGCCAGGTGATCGGCCGATCCTTCGCCGGGCCCATCGAGCTCGATCGGCGCACCGAAGGCGCCGAGGTGTTCTACCGCGGCCCCGTCGACGCGTCCGTGCTGTTCCGCCACCAGGATACGAGTGAGGACTCGGCCTTCCGCGAGCAGGACTCCAGGTCCCTGCTGACGCGCGTCAGCGTCACCGATCGGCGCGACAGCGACTTCTACACCCGGTTCATCTACGAGCACGAGGAGCTGGACCGCACGACACGGTTTCGTCCGCAAGCCACCGGTTCTCCCATCGTGCAGGACCTGGGCATGACGCGCGACGAGGCGCAGTTGATCAACCGCTGGGTGTTCGGCGACGACGCGCTGCCGCATCGGCTCAGCGGCCGCACGCGATTCCTTCATCAGCGGGGGTTCCTCGATCGCGACCGGGCGTCGGTCAATCAGCGCCTGGACCTGTCGCACACCCACTGGCTGTCGAGCTTCTACGGCGGGGCGTTCGTGTGGGATGACACCGACTTCCAGACAGAGCACAGCGTCAGCGGCGAGGTCGGCGCGACCGCGCAGGTCTACGAGAGCCTGACGGTGACCCCGCGCGCCGACGTGAGCCATCGTCGCTTTGATAACGGACAGCGGCAATCGCTGGGACTGCTGCTGGACACCGACTACCGCAAGCAGACGCGACTGGGCGAGCTGCGCAGCACAGTGCATGTGGGGCGGCGCTTCGAGGAGGAGTCCTTCGAGGCCTCCGTGCGCAACATCTCCAACGAACCGGTGCGTCTGACAGGGCTCGCGTTCAGCGCCCTGGGGCATACGGACGTGGTGGCCGGGTCGGTGTTCGTCACCGATGCGACCAACACCGTCACGTACTTCGAGGGCGTGGACTACGAGCTGCGCGTCACCGGGTCGGTGACGGAGATTCGCCGGATCGTCACCGGCGACATCGAGGACGGGGACACGGTGCTGGTGAGCTACACCGTCACCACGGCCCGCGATGCGCGTTACGACACGGACATTCTGCGCTGGCGTATCCGCTTCGACTTCGAAGACCTGCCGCTGGCCGCGTACTTCGAGTACGCCCTGCGCGACGAGAAGTTGCGCTCGGGCAACGCCACGTTCAACCCGGAACGCGACGAGCGGATTCTCTTTGGCAGCGAGGTGACGCTCGGCGACCTGACGATCATCCCCGAGTACGAGAGGCGGAACCTGCGCGTCGCGCCGTCGTGGGACGCCTACCGCGTGCGGGCCACGTACGTGCGGCCAATCAGCCGCGACACGCATCTCAACGCGTCGGCGCATTACGAGATGCTCGAGTACCGCGACCCGGCGGCGTTCGGCCTCGAGCCGGGGCGCGACTTTCTCGAAAGCTACGGCGCCCAGGGCCGCATCACCAGCAAGGTGCGCGACGACACGGTGCTCCGCTTCGACGCCAGCTACCTCAAGACCCGCGGCCGCAACAACGACGAGCTGTGGCGCTTCGGCCCGTCGGTGACGTGGGCACGGGGCCTCATGGAGGTGTCGGTCAGCGGGTATCAGTCCTTTTACCGCCAGGAGTCCAGGCGGGGCAACCGCACCTACGCCTCCTTTTCGCTGCGTCGCGAGTTTTGATGGGAGCTTTGCCAATGCGATGGCGACATGACACCGCCCTGCTGCTGGCCGCGACGCTGAGCCTGGTCGGCTGCGCGTCGCAGGGGTTGATCACCGCCGAGCCCGGGCCCGTCTGGCCGCCGGCGCCGGCCGCGCCGCGCATCGCCCACCAGCTCGTCATCGACGACGCCGGGCAACTGCACCGGCCATCGCTGCTGGGGCGCATCGGCACGATGATCACGGGCGAGCGGCCCCATGCGCTCCGTGAGCCGGTCGCCGTCGCCGTGGCGTCGGACCGCGTGCTGATGATCGCCGACCAGAAGCGCCAGGGCGTGCACGTGATCGACCTCGCCAGCGGGCGGGCGCGGTTTGTGGGCCGCGTCGATGGCACGTTCCTCGTCTCGCCCGTGGGCGTGGCCGTGTGCGGGTCGTTGCTCGCCATCGCCGACAGCGCCCTGGCCGAGGTCTACCTCGTCACGCCCGAGGGGCGGTTCGTGCGGCGCCTCGAGCCCGGCGACGGCTTCGGCCGACCGACGGGCCTGGCGTACTGCGCCCAGCGCTCGCTGCTCTTTGTGGCCGACACCACCGCCCATCGCGTCCATGTCTTCCGCCTCGACGGCCAGCTCGTGCAGACGATTGGCGGCCCCGGTCACGAGCCGGGTGAGTTCAACTTTCCGACCCATCTGGCGATCGACGCCGAGCGTCGGCTGTACGTCACCGACTCGCTAAACTTCCGCGTCCAGGCGCTCGACGAGCGCGGGCGCTACCTGTTCGAGCTCGGCCGCCACGGCGATGCCACGGGGCACTTCGGCGTGCCCAAGGGCGTGGCCGTCGACAGCCACGGCCACATCTACGTCGCCGACTCGTACTTCTGCACGGTGCAGGTGTTCAACGACCGCGGGCAGTTGCTGCTCTCGCTCGGTGAGCCGGGCGACGCCCGCGGCCAGTTCGCCGTACCCGGCGGCCTGGCGGTCGATGCCGAGGATCGCATCTACGTCGCCGATGCACACAACCGTCGCGTTCAGGTTCTTCGTTACGTGGGAGATGACCCCGATGCCCAGGCCCAGGCCTCGACGACATCACGTTGATCTGCTCGCCGTCGCCCTGGTGATGGTGCTGGCCGCGGCCGCACTGGTGATCGCCCAGACGGGCGCCACCGACGTCGCCTCGACGCCGCACAACCTCACTGCCAGCGGCCCGGGCACGGTCAAGACCACCTATGGCGGTGAGCCGTGCATCTTCTGCCATACGCCGCACGCGTCCAACCCGGTGGCGCCGTTGTGGAACCGCGAGGATCCGGGCAACTACTACCAGCCCTACGAGTCGAGCACGCTCGTGGCCCACGTCGGCCAGCCGACCGGCTCGGCGCGCCTGTGCCTGAGCTGCCACGACGGCACCATCGCCCTGAACCAGACCTACAACGCGAAGAACATCCCCGGCACGTCGGTCTACATCTCCAGCTCGGACCGCGGCTACATCGGCACTGACCTGCGCGACGACCACCCGATCTCCTTCGTCTACGACGCCGCGCTGGCCGCCGCCCAGGGCGAGCTGCTCAACCCCGCCATGATCCCGCCGTCGCTGCCGCTGGATCACAACCAGCAGCTCCAGTGCACCACCTGTCATGACCCGCACGACAACAGCCGCGGCCAGTTCCTGCGCACGGACAACACCGAATCCGGCCTGTGCAAGGCGTGCCACGACATCGCCGGGTTCGACGCTTCCGCACACGCCACGTCCGGCGGTGCGCTCGCCTCGGCGAGCAACCCGCAGTGGGACCACCTCGACGCCGCGACCGTCCGCGACGCCGGCTGCGGCAGTTGCCATCGCACGCACGGCGGTGGCGGTCGGCAGCGCCTCATGCTCCACGAAGCCGAGCAAGACAACTGCCTGAACTGCCACGACGGCGGCGTCGCGGGGACGAACCTGGTGGCCGAGCTCAACAAGCTCTCGACGCATCCGGTCGACGCCTACGTGGGGGTGCACGATCCGCTGGAGAACCCGTTTACCATGGCCGAGCACGTGCAGTGCGTCGACTGCCACAACCCGCACCGCACGGGCGCGGGCACCCCTGCCTCGCCGCCGTACGTCCCGCCGAGCATAACCGGCGTCAGCGGTGTCACCAGCAGCGGCGTGAGCATCGACGAGGCGGTGTACGAGTACCAGGTCTGTTACAAGTGCCACTCGGTGCGCAACTTCGCCAGCGCCACGATCACCCGCTACGACGACAGCCCCAACCTCGCCAACAAGTTCTCGCCCGCCAATGCCAGCTACCACCCGGTCGAGGCCCAGGGCGCGAGCAACGACGTGCCCAGCCTCAAGCAGCCCTACACCACGACGTCGATGATCTATTGCGGCTCGTGCCACGGCTCGGACAACCCGGACGGGCCGCAGGGGCCGCACGGCTCGCAGTATGAGCCACTGCTCAAGGCCCACTACGACCTGCGCGAGCAGGTGGTCGAGAGCCCGCAGGCCTACGCGCTGTGCTACACCTGTCACGATCGCCAGAGCATTCTCGGCGACGAAAGCTTCTCCGAGCATCGCCTGCACATCGTCGACCACCAGACACCGTGCGCGACGTGCCACGACCCGCACGGCGTCGAGCACAACACGCGGCTGATCAACTTCAACGCGGCGGTCGTTGGGCCCTCGCAGATCGACGGCACGGGGCCGAGCTTTGTCGACCTGGGCCACCGAGCCGGCTCATGCACGTTGTCCTGCCACGGGGCCGACCACGTGGACCAGTCGTACCCAAACTGACCGGTCCGACGGCGGCCGTTGGATCGGGGCCTTGGGGACGTGCGTTCCCAAGGCCCTTTTTCATGGTTCATCCGTCAATTCCGGGGACGGCGTGACCATGCCACCGCGGAGGGGTGTGCTGGCTTGTAGGAGCGCAGCGGAACCCGTGGATGATGTGCCCATGAAACGCCCTGCCCCACAGGAGCAGAGGCAGCATGCCAGGCTGCATCGCCTCCGCCCCTGCCGGGGCGGCGTTCGTTCACGCTGCTCGCAACCACGGGTTGCGCTGCGCTCCACCCGTGGCTACAACCCGTCGCCCCTTCAGGGCGATCCCGGAAATCCCGGATGAACCCTTTTCATGGCTTGCACACAATCAGCAGAGGCCTGCCGACGAGCACAGATCGCACAGTTTGTCAGTGCGGTGTGGCGTGACGGGCGCGGCCGGCGTCACACACGCCGGTCGAGCTGCGCATGAATCACCGTCCCTCGGCCGTCGCCGGCACCGCAACACTATGCTCATAGGCGGCGCGGAAGGCCCTGGCGGCCTGCTCCCATTGCTCGAAGTGCTGATGAGCGCGGCCGAGGTCGTAGTAGCACGCGGCCGGGTCGGGGTTGTGCTGTACCGCCAGCACCAGCTCCTCGCGGGCCTCGTCCCATTGCTCCAGCGCCGCCAGCGCCCGGCCGCGCACCGCATGCACCTGCCAGCGGGCCAGGCTGTCCTCGTCCACGCGCTGCGCCCAGGCCAGCGCCTGGTCGGGATCGCCGCGGCGCAGCATGACCTGCGCCAGGGCCAGTTGCACCTGCGCCGCCCGCGGCTGAAGGCGCAGCGCCTCGCGCAGCTCGCGCTCCGCGGCGTCGAGCTGCTGCTGATCCTTGAGGCGCTGGGCAGCGGCAAGATGGCGCGCCGCCGTGGTGTGTGGACTGCCCGCCAGCGGATCGTCCGCGGCCACGCGCCGCTCGAGCTCGGCGCGATCGATGTCGCCGGCGGCGAACGCGACGTGGCTGGCGAGCTCCGTGGCGTAGCGCGAGGTCAGCCCGCCGATATGCCCCGTCCGCCGGCCCGCATCGTCGGCAATCACCGTCGTGGGCCAGGCGATGACCTGCCCCGCGTCGCTCAGACGGTAATCCGCATCCGCGACGATCGGGTGCCCCCACTGCGCCAGCTCAGGCAGGCGCTGGGCGCGCGCGGCCGCGTTCGTGCCGCTGACCACCGCGATCGCCTGCGCCCCCGCGTCCTGGGCGAGCAGTCGCTGGACGTGGGCCAGCGCCTCGTGGCTGCGCTCCTGTCCGACCATCACGTAGACCACAATGCTCACTTTGCCCTCGACCGGCACGGCCACGGGCTGGCCCTGCACGTCGGGCGCCGCGAGCTCGAAGCGGGGGAACGTCGGTGGTGCCGACTCATCGGCGGCTCGCACGCCGACGATGCCGATCAGGCCGAGAACCGCCGTCGTGCACAGGATCATCGTGCGCGTATTCATGGCATGCCTTTCATGGGCTGGAGGGATCGGCGTCGGAGTCCGGGTCGTCCGAGCGGTCGGCCAGCGACGCGGGGTCTTCGTGATCGAGCACCGGCTCGAGCCGGTCGTACGCCAGCGGCTGGTGGCAGCCGGGCGAGCAGCTTCCGCCCGTCTCCGTGCGCTCGAAGCGGATGGGCAGCTCCCACGCGCTGGGGCCGTAGGCCACCGTCTCGTGCATGATGCGCTCCAGCGGCGCGGCGTGGGCGTCGTGACAGTTGCGGCACGTGCGGCCGCGCTTGGCCTGGTTCACGTGCACGTAGTGCAGGTTCACGTCGCCGTCGCGGAACCGCGTCAGGCCTTCAAGGCGAGGCTCCTGGACCATCTGCGCGTCGTGACAACTGAAGCACAGGCCGTAGCTCTCCGTGTCGAACGGCTCGTAGTGCCCCTGGGGATAGGCGGCGACGAGCAGGCTGCGGATGTCCGTCCCGTGCACATCGTGGCAGCCCTCGCAGCTTCCCTCTTCCACCGGCCCGTGCTGATGCAGCCCCGGCTGGACCAGCATCGCGACCGAGGCAATCGCCGGCTGGTCGTCACGCTCGATCGGATGCTCGTGGCAGCTCATGCAAAGATCCACGGGGCGGGCCTTGAGCAGCGCGGTCCGGTTGGTGGCGTGGGGCGAATGGCAGTTGGAGCACGCGTCGTCCTCGTATGCTGCGCTGTGTGTGACCGTCGACGTGAAGATCTGCGTGCCGATGGCGTCGTGGCAGCCCTCGGTGCACAGCTCAGCCGTGGGCGCGCGGGCCATCATCGGAAAGTTGCTGGCGTGCGGGTCATGGCACGAGGTGCAGTCCTCGGCCGCGGGCTCATGCACCACCGACGCGGCGAACATCTGCCGACCCATCTGCTGGTGACAGGAGAGGCACATCTCGCTGCCGCTGTCGCGCAGCAGATACTGCCGCGGGCTGCTGTGCGGCTCGTGGCAGCCGCTGCACTCGCCCGCCGCCACGGGCCCATGGACGAACCGCTGGTCTCGCAAGCTCAGCTCGTCGTGGCAGCTCAGGCACGCGTCGCCGAAGGCGTTGGGCTTGAGGAAGCGCCGGTCAGGACCGCCGTGCGGGTCGTGACACGACGCACACTCGCCCGTCTCGACAGGTTCGTGGACGCGATGCTCCTCGGGCAGGTCCATCTCGTGACACGATGCGCACAGCGCGGTCGGCTCATGCGTCAGGCGAAAGCTGTGCTCGCGCACGTCCACGGGCTCGTGGCACGCCTGGCAGTCATGGACGTTGACCGGCCCGTGCAGCACGCGGTGGGCGGTCTGGGCGACATGACACTCGGCGGTGACGCACGAGTCGGCGTCGATGGCCGTGCTCGGCCGCTCGCCGCCGCCCGTCGCCGCGTACAGCGCGACCTGCGCCATCCCCGCCAGCGCGATGCACGCCCATATCGCCCTCATGGTTCGCTCCCGTTGGCATGGTCGGTCTCGGCCGGCACCGCCTCGCGGCTGTAGCTTTCCGGCCCGTGGCATCCCGGCGCGCACGAGCCGCCATGATCGTTTTGCTCGAAGCGCACGGGCATCAGCCAGTCCGAGCCCTCGAAGGCCACCGCCTCGGCGATGTGCGCCGGCCGCGACGAGCCGTGCACCGCGTGGCACGCCCGGCAGGTGCGACCCTTGTCATCCTGGTGCACGTGCACGTAATGCAGGTTGCGATCACCGTCGCGGAAGCCCGTCAACCGGGTCGTGCGCTCCACCAGCGCCATGTCCGGGCTGTGACAACTGAAGCACAGGCCGTAGTTCTCCACGTCAAAGCCGGCGTAGAACCGCTCGGGGTACTCGTGCTTGAGCAACGCCGCCACCGACGCACCGTGTCCGCGGTGGCACGCCGAGCAGTCGCCCGCCTCGACGGCGCCGTGCAGGTGAGGCTGATCGAGCACCGGGCGCATGTCGGCGATCCGGCCGCGCCGCTCGCTGTCGATGTCGCGATCGTGACAGCTCAGGCACAGCCGATCCTCGCGCTCGGGCAGCAGGCGGGCGAACGCGCTGCCGTGGGGCACGTGGCAGGCGGCGCACTGGCGCTCGTCGTCGAGCGCGCCGTGGGGGTACCTGACGCTGGCGAGCTCCTGCTTGACCTTGTCATGGCAGGACAGACAGGTCTCGTCGAGCGGCGCGTGCAGAAGCCCGGCGTGGTTCGAGCCGTGAGCCGCGTGGCAGGTGTTGCAGTCATGGACGACCGGCGCATGCGACGTGCTCGCCACAGCCAGCTCCAGCGCGACGTTCTCGTGGCAGCGCAGGCAATGGGCCGAGCCCTCGCCGCCGCGCAGCAGCCTGCGCCATTGCGATTGATGAGGGAAGTGGCACGAGGTGCACTGGCCATCGTCGACCGGCTGGTGGGCGTACGCCCCGCGAGCCAGATCATGGCAGGAGGTGCAAAGCTGCTCGATCGTGTCATGCGTCAGCCGGAACTTCGCCGCGCCGGCGTGCGGGTCGTGGCAGTTCAGGCAACCCGGCGGCTCGTCGATCGCCGGATGCTGATGCTCGTGCGTGCCCGAGACCTGGTGGCACCAGGTGCACAGCTCGTTGCCCTGACGCTTGAGCGGATAGGTGTGATCGCCCGCGTCGGCCGTGTGGCACGAGTCGCAGGTGCCATCGGCCAGGGTCTGGTGGATGCGGTTCGCCAGCGCGTAGCTGGTGTGGCACTCGGCGGTGACGCAGGAGGCGCCTTCGGGCAGCGGCCCGGGCCGCGGTGCCGGTTCCTCGGCCGCCACGACGCGTCGCGCCAGCGGGTTTGTCTGCCGCGCCCGCTCCAGCGCCGTGCTGACCTGGGCGTCCGATGGCCGGCGCGCCGCGCCGTCGCCGGCGTCCTCGGAGGCGTCGCCGCCGCAGCCGACCATCCACCACGCCGCGCCGGCGCACAACAGTGCCAGCGGTGCCAGGCGGCGCAGATGGCTCATGTTGGCGTGCATGGCACGATCCATCTCATGGCTCCACGGGCGGTGGCGCGGGCTCGGCCGCCTCGGCGATGACCTGCCGGCTCCTGTCGATCGTCACACTCAGCAGCGCCGAGGCGTAGTGCACGTTGTGCACGCCCGGGCCCGCCTCGACCAGCCA
>SLDI01000061.1:0-11863 GCA_007125385.1 Phycisphaeraceae bacterium
CCATGCGCGCCAGGGCGTCGGGGTAGTTGTGCCACTGGGGCGTCGCGGGCAGCAGGGTTTCCCATTCGAGGCTGCTGCGCTGGGCTTCCTCCTCGGTCTTGAGGCTGGAGCTGACCATCCACGCGAAGGGGATCATGAGGATGAGCGCCCCCGCCACCAGGACGGTGTAGATGAGGGTCTGCTGGAGGCCGCGGCGCGGACCGCGCGCCGGTGGAGCCGACGCACTGGCGGACAAGCCGCCAGTGGCACCCGGCGGGGTTGTCGTTGCGGTGGCGGGGTTGGCGTAGGTCATCGTTTCAGCCCCTCATAGTGCACGAGCCGTCGTGAGCCGCGGAACACGAGCAGCGTCAGGGCGAGGATGATCAGGAACAGGATCCACGCCATCGCGCTGGCGTAGCCCATCTGGTGAAACTCGAAGGCGTGGCGGTAGAGGTTGAGCACGTAGAAGAGCGTGGCGTTGCCCGGGCCGCCGCCGGTCATCACGTACGCCTCGGTGAAGACCTGGAACGCGCCGATGAGGCCCATGACGACGTTGAAGAAGACCAGCGGCGAGATCATCGGCAGCGTCACGTTCCAGAACTGACGCCACGGCCCGGCCCCGTCGATGCGCGCCGCTTCATACAGGCTCTGCGGCACACCCTTGAGCCCCGCCAGATAGATCACCATCCCCCCGCCGACGCCCCAGAGCGACATGATCACGAACGCGGGGATCGCCGCCCACTGCGCGTCAGCGGCGAACCACTCGGGCGGGCGCAGGTTTACGAGGCCCAGCAGGGGCGCGAGCATGACGTTGAGCAGGCCGCGCTCGGCCTCGAACATCCACAGCCAGAGCGTCGCCAGCGCCACGCCGGTGACGACGCTGGGCACGAAGTAGATCGTGCGGAAGATCGCGATGCCGCGCACGGCGTGGTTCATCAGCAGCGCCACCGCCAGCGCGGCCGCCTGGCCCAGCGGCACGGCGAGCAGGGCGTAGTAGCTCGTGACGCGCAGTGATTGGAGGAAAGCCGGGTCCTGGTCAAGGAGGTGGCGATAGTTGTCGAGCCCGACGAACTCGGCGTGGGCCAGCGGGGTCATGGCGGTCCAGCGCGCGAACGACAGCGCCAGCGAGACGATCATGGGGATGGCGGTCAGCGCGAGGAAGCCGATGATCCACGGCGCAATGAACGCCCAGCCGGTGCGCTCCTCCGTGCGGTCGACGCTGCCCAGGCGCCGGCGGCGCTGCACCCAGGTGAAGACGACGACAACGGTGACCGCAATGAGCGCGCTGGCGGCGGCGATCCGGCCCCAGGGCATGGGCTCATACTCGCCGGTGACCAGCGGCGAGGCGAGCTCGGCGCGCCAGCGCTGGTCGATGCGCTGCGTCGCCTGGTCCGCGGTCATGCGGCCGAGGACGATCACCTCGTTGAGGTATTGCTCGAGGATGCGGTCCCACTGGCGCTGCGGCGGCACCTGCGCGAGGCGGGCGTGGTCGATGAGCTCGAGGAAGAGCCCGGCGTTGTGCGGCTTGTCGCCGGGGGCGAGGAAGGCGTCGGACTCGGCGACGTCGCGCAGGGAGGGGATCGCCAGGCCAAGCTCGGCGCTCATGACCTGGCCCTCGCGGCCGGTGAGGAACTTGAGCAGGTCGTAGGCCTCGTCGGGATGATCGGTGTCGCGCGAAATCGCCCAGGCGACAGTAAAGATCGCGGAGACGGGCTCACCCGTGTCGCTGGGCATGGGCACCACGTCCCAGTCGAAGCGGGTGACGTTGCGGAAGCGCGGCGTCATCCAGCGGCCGAGCGGCCCGATGGCGCCGATGCGGCCGGTGAAGAAGACATCGTCGCCCTCCTCGGCGATGCCGGCGGGGTTGTAGACGCTGCGGTCGACGAAGCGCGTCTCGCGGATGAGGTTGATGGCCGCGAGCGCCTCGGGCTCGGCGAGGCGCACGTCGTCGAAGCTCTCGCCGAAGAAGTCGCCGCCGAAGCTCCAGACGATGTGGCGGAACACGGCCGGCCAGGTGTTGAGCGACCCGCCATGGATGCGCCGCCCGCCGGGGTCTTCAAGCGCGGCGATGCGTGACATGGCGTCGCGGTATTCGTCCCACGTCCAGCCGGCGTAGGGCACGGGCACGTTGGCAGCCTCGAACAGGTCGAGGTTGACGTACATGAGCGTGGTGGTGAAGTCCTTGGGCACGCCCAGCAGCGGGCCGGCCCCCGTCTGCTCGCCGTCGTAGCGGAACGAGTCCAGCAGCACGTCGTAGAAGCCGTCGAGCCAGTCGGGCTCGTCGTCGGCAGCGACGAAGGGGTCGAGCTCCAGCAGCAGGTCAAGCTCGGCGAACTCCGGCACGCCGTCGTAGGGCAGGTAGAAGAGATCCGGCGCGTCGCCGGCAGCGAACATGGTCTTGAGCTTGGGCTCGTAATCGGAGGCGTGCAGGCGGCTGACGCGCACGCGCGGGTTGAGGCGCTCGTACTCGCGCACGAGCGTCTCGACGATGGCGATCTCCTCGTTGTTGCCCCAGTGCAGGATGGTGAGCGTCACGTCGCGGTCGCCGACCCGCCACTGCTGCACGACGCGGACGCCCACGTCAAAGAACGCCCAGACCACCACGAGCAACGCGGCGAGGGCCAGGAGCCAGCGGCAAGCGGTGGTGATGAACATTTCAATGCAGAATGCAGAATGCAGAAACGGAGGCGGGGGCCACGAAGGCGCGAAGGGCACGAAGGATGCACGAAGAAAGCCCGGAGCAACCCTTCGTGGCCTTCGTGGTCGGCCTTACGGCGCCGCGCTGAGCACGGCCGTGCCGTACGCGGGCACGGTGATCGTCAGCTTACCCGCCTCGTCGCTGACGTGATGCTGCGCGTCGTCGCGGATACGCAAGGTGGGCCGGGCGTCGGCGGCGTCGGCCTTGGGCTCCAGCGTCACCTGATCGTCGTTGAGCCAGTCGATCAGTGGTTGGCCTCGATCGGGCCGGGCGACGGTGAAGCTTACGGTGCGCTCAACGCCGCCGCGGTTGACCACGACGTACACGTGCTCGCCCTGCAAGTCGCGGCCGACGACAAGCACGCCCGTGTCATCATCCGTGACGATCGGATAGAACCACCCCAGACGCAGCGGCTCGAGCTGGCGACGCATCGCGATGATGCGCTGGTAGTGCTCGAACACGGCCGGTCGAAACGCCACGTCCGGGTCGTCGTAGGGCTCCAGATCCTCCCAGACCATCGGCTGGCGGTTGTCCGGATCGTCGGCGCCGTACATGCCCGCCTCGGTGCCGTAGTAGATCATCGGCGCGCCGAGCATCGCCATCTGGAACGCGGCCGCCTGCTTGAGGCGCGTCCAGTGCTCGGGCTCGGGCGGGTCGGTCGAGTAGTCGGGGTTGTTCATCCACGGGCGGTTGGCGGCGTTGTAGGGCAGATCGGGGTTGACGAACATCGACGCCAGGCGATCCGTGTCGTGGCTGTCGAAAAGGTTCTGCATGACCAGCGACGCCTGGTAGGGGTAGCCGTGGATCCACTCCTGGAGTTCGTCGACGAACTGGCGCGGCGAGCTGGCGTAGCGGCGGTTGACGAAGAAGCGCTGGGCGGGCATGGCGAACTGGTAGTTCATTACGGAGTCGAACTGGTCGCCGGCGAGCCAGGGGTCGGCCCGGCTCCAGATTTCGCCGACGATGATCGCGTCGGGATTGATCTCTTTAACGAAGTCGCGCCACTCGCGCCAGAAGTCGTGCGGCACTTCGTTGGCCACATCGAGACGGAAGCCGTCGACCCCGCGCGAGGCGTCGCCGTCGGGGGCGAGCCAGCGTCTGGTGATGGCCATGACATGCTCGCGCGGGCCCGGGGCGAGGGTGCCGCCTTCCTGGCGGAACACGGGCAACGCGCCGTTGGGCCCATCCCAGGCGCGCCACTGGATGCCGTCGGCCGTGCCCGGCCGCCCACCGCTGCCCCAGCTTGTGATGGCGAACCAGTCGGCGTAGCGCGAGTCGCGGCCATGCTCGAGCACGTCCTGGAACGCGTAGTGCGACGTGCCGACGTGGTTCCACACGCCGTCGATGATCACGCGGAAGCCCTGCCTTCGAGCCTCGGCGACGAACTCCAGGAAGAGCTTGTCGCTGCGCGACCATTGCCATGTCGCCGGGTCATCCGTCTCACCCTCCAGCTCCTCGATGTCGCCGGCGAAGCCGAAGTAGGGCTCAATGTGGCGGAAGTCCGAGGCGTCGTACTTGTGCATCGAGTCGCCCTGGAAGACGGGGTTGAGGTAGATCGCATCGACGCCGAGGCGGCGCAGGTAGGGCAACTTCTCAATGAGCCCCTGCACGTCGCCGCCGAAGCGCCGCGCCCAGACGTCCCGGCCGTAGAAGTCGCCGCTCTCGCCTTCGAGCGTGCTGTACCACTTGCTGGTCCAGGGGAAGGTGTTGGGCGGGTCGTTGTGAGCCGCGCCGTTGCGGAAGCGCTCGGGGAAGATCTGATACCACACGACGTGGCGCGCCCACTCGGGCGTCTCGAAGCGCACGTCCATGTCGCTGGTGTAGGCGCTGGCCTTGGCGTCCGCGGCGTCGGTGAAGGTGTCGCCCGAGGCGAGGAAGACGGTCGCGGGACCGTCGGTGAACTCGAAGACGTAGCGCACAGCCTCGGCGCCCTCATCGACGACGATCGCGTGGCCGAATCGCTTGAACCCGTGCCGGGCCGCCACGCGGTGCAGCGCGAGTCGCTGCCAGTCGCCATCGCCTGCCTGGAAGCGGACGTAGGCGTGCTCGACGTCGCCGTGCTGGGCGCGGGCCATGAGGCGGAGCATCGTGTCGCTCACAACGTTGCGGTCCGTGATCGAGGCCGGGTCGTGGCGCAGCGCCTGGGCGCGGATGGCCCCGGGCTCGGGCGCGGGCAGGTCCCGGCCGTCGAGCCCGACGAGCACCGCCGAGTTGACGCCCCCGTGGCCGTCGGGCTGCTCAAGGTCGTGGTCGCTCGCCGGGTCGTTGTGCCATTGATCGCCATCGAGGACGAACTTGTAGAAGTGCACGCCCTCGTCGAGACGCTTCAGCGCCCGGTAAGTGCCGTCGCCGCGGTCGATCATCGGCGTGGCGGTGGTGGACCAGCCGTTGAACGAGCCGGCGAGGTTGACGCGGTCGGGCGCGTGCGCGGCCGCGTCGTAGCTGAACAGGTGCCAGAGCCCGTCGAGCACGCGCAACGTCTCGGCCTCGGAGTCCAGCTCCACCGCCGCGGGCAGATGGGCGGGCACGTCGAGCTCGGCCTCGAGCAGCAGGTCGAAGCCCGTGTCCGAGTCGCTCGCGGCCACGATGCGCGCCGTCACCCGGCCCGGGGCGTCGTGGGCGGCCGGCGGCACGATGTGGCGATACACCGTGCGCCCCTCGCGCTGGGTCTCGAGCATCACGCTCGCAGGCGTCGGCGACGCGTCAGCGTCGAGCAGCAGGTGGTACGGCTGGCCGTGGCTCGGCGATGCGATCAGCAGTAACGACGCGACGAGCAGGAAGATCACGCGGCCGGATCGGGCTTGCGCCATGGATGCCTCCAGAAGTGAATCACAGACAGGGCTGCAACGTGATCAATCGACGGTGGGGCTTATACGCGGCTTGCGCGCCGGTCGTGGAGTGGGCCGCCCATGGACCACCTCTCCCGGTGTGCTTTCGATGATCGCACGGCTTGTCGCTTCGCGGTCAAGCCGTGGCACCCTCCGTTATCCCCCACCGGTGACGCCAACCATTCAAAGGCCAATAAAGTCCCGGGCGCAGGGCCGACCTGGCCACCTACCTGCGTTCCTGGCTTGCTTATCCCTCTCTGCTTCGTCTCTGTGCCTCTGTGGTTATCCCTGCCCCTGCCCGGCGAGCTCGCGTGGCAGGGCGGTCGAGTCGCGGAAGACCAGGTGCGTGGGCAACGTCTCGGCGACGGCGGCGACCTTGCCCATGACGCGCTCGATCAGCCGCTCGCACGCGACGGCGCCGACCTCGTAGAGCGGCGTGTGGATGGTCGTCAGGCTCGGGGTGATGAATGCACCGGGCTGGATGTCGTCGCACCCGACGATCGAGACGTCCGCCGGCACGCACACACCGCGCTGGGTCAGGGCGTAGATCGCGCCCACCGCCATCTTGTCGTTGCCGGCGAACACGGCGGTCATCTCCGGGTGGTGCTGCATGAGGGCACGGGCCGCCTCGGCCCCGCCTTCCTCGGTGAAGCGGCCGTCGGCCATCCAGGTCTCGTCGACCCTGAAGCCCAGGGCGGCGAGCTTGTCACGATAAGCGTTGACGATCTCGCGCGTGGTGCGCACCTCCGGGGCGGCCGTGATGAGCCCGATGCGCCGGTGGCCGAGCTGCGTGAGGTAGTTCATCGCCTGCTCCGCCCCGCCGCGGTAGTCGGAGACGACGTGGTCAAGCTTCCAATGATCAAAGCGGTTGTTGACCACGATCAGCGGGTAGCTGCGGTCCTGGAAGTCGGCCAAAAAGTGGTGGCGATCGCTGACGCCCACGGCGAGGATGCCGTCGAGGCAGCGGCGCTCGAAGAGCTCGAGGTGCTTGCGATGCTTGATAAAGCCCGGCTTGGCCTGCTCGAGCTGGACGGTGTAGCCGAGCTTGTCGGCTTTGTCGCAGATGCCGGAAATGATCTCGCCGAAGTAGGCGTCGGCCAGGGCGTGGCGCAGAGGGGGCAGGAGGATGCCCAGGACGCGCGTGTACTGGCCGGAGAGCCCCTGGGCCATGCGATTGGGCCGGTAGCCGGTCTTCTCGATGGCGTGCTTGACGCGGCGGTGGGTGGCGGGGCTGATGCGGCCGGAGTTGTTCAGGACCATGGAGACGGTGGCGACGGAGACGTTGGCCTGGTCGGCGACGTCGCGCATGCGCACGCGTTTGATGGTCGGCTTGGCCGGTGTCGCGGGCGCGCCGGGGCTCGTGGGGGGGGCGGTCTCGGCCATGAGCTGGGCCTGCCAAAGGGGATGCCGAAGCGGATTGATAAAACAATTTACCTCGCCACTGAAACGCCGTCAATCCCCGTCGGCGTCGAGGTCCGTGCGGCGGCGTGGGGGAGGGAAAAAAGGTTGACACATCTCCGGGCGTCGGATAGATTCGAGTGTTGAGGAGGTTGGCCGGGCGTTCCCGGCCGGGGTCGATGGCGTCCCGAAGAGCCCGGCAACAGGCGGCTGCGACGTGCCAACGACGTTCACGCGCCCTGTCACCGCGGCTTTTTTTGGCTTTTGAGTTTAATCGTTTCAGCAGTCAGGTCGACCACATCCGCGTTCCAGGGAGCCTCGCATGTCCGGCACCGCCGCCTGGCCCCGCATCCGTCGCCGCGTCGGCTTCACGCTCATCGAGTTGCTGGTGGTGATCTCGATCATCGCCCTGCTGATCGCCATCCTGCTGCCGGCGCTGGCCGCGGCCCGCGGCGCGGCGCGCCAGAGCCAGTGCCTGTCGAACGTCAGGCAGATGGCCACCGCGTCGCACAACTTCGCCACCGAGGCCAACGGGTGGGTGCAGACGAGCTCCAGCGACCTGCTCTGGGGCGCGTTCCAGCGGGCGCCGGGGCCGGGCGGGCGCTACTACGCCTACTTCGGGGACGGGCGGATCAAGGACTGGGCCAGCGCCCTGGTGCCCTACATGGGCGGGTTCGAGGATGAGACGTTCGACAGCAGCGAGCCAAGCGTCTCGGAGGCGTTCATGTGCCCGTCGGACTCGTTCCAGGGGCCGGGGGAGGACGACGGGCACTACGTCTACAACAACATCTGGCAGCCGGAGCTGCGCAACCCGCTGTCGTATTCGGTGAACGCGGATTTGACGTCGGTGGTGCTGTCGTGGAACGCCGACGGCTGGGGCCAGTGGTCGCCCAGCCAGGGGATTCGTCCCGAGGGCGGCCCGCCGGTGGGGGGCAACCTGGACGAGGTGGCCAGCGCGTCGAGCACGGCGCTGCTGCTGGACGGGGGGACGCGGCAGGCCACGGGCGCGCAGCCGGTCAATCGGGGCGACATTCTCATGTACATCGGCGTGCCGCAGGCGTGGGGGGCGTCGGAGAAGGAGGCGGGGACGCTGGCGTCGGTGTACAGCGCCGAGTGGGCGCGGGTGAAGCTGCCCATTCGCGAGAACCAGGCCGACCGCCATCGCGACCGGGTGAACGTGGCGTTCGCGGACGGCCACGCCAGCACGACGGGGCAGGATCGCTGGCACCAGGTCAACATCTCACCCCATCTGCGTTGATCGCGCAGGGAGGAAAGGAGGCAGAGACGTTGCATCGCGGCGGGTAGGCACAGAATTGAAGGAGGGGCGGCGGCCGGCGTCGCCCGGAGGGACGAGAATCATCATTTGCATCGACAAGGAGAGTGGATCATGTACAAGCGAGGGTTGATGGCATTGGCGGTGGCGGTGTCGCTGCCGGCGGCGGCGGTGGCGGACCCGTGGTTCGTGCGCGGCGACTTCAACGGCTGGTCGCTGGACGACCAGATGACGGAGGTCGCGCCGGGCCACTACCAGGCCACGGTCACCGGGCTGACGGACGGGGCGACGTACGAGTTCAAGGTCGCCGACGAGGACTGGACGGCCGACTGGCCGGGCTCGAACGCCCGCATCCGCGCCGACGCCAGCGGCGAGTTGACCGTCAACCTCTGGCTGGATCCGCCCGCGGACGGCTGGCTCCCGGCCGGAACCCGCGTCGGCTACGAGGATCTGGGCTTCGACTGGGAAGTCATGGGCACGCCCAACGACTGGGCCGAGGGGCTCGTGACGCTGACCGACCTCGGCGATGGCTTGCATCAAGGTCAAATCGTCGTGGCGGATCCGGGGGAGCACTTTTTCAAGCTCCGCCACGTCGATGACTGGGACGTGTCCGTGGGCTTGGACTTCGGCATGTTCGCCGACAACATCCCCTTCACCACCAGCACAGCTAACGAGACCGTGATTTTTACGCTGGACCTGCCCGGCGGCCGGGTCAACGTCGTGCCCGAGCCCGGTTCGCTGGCGCTGCTGGGCCTCGGCGGGCTGATGCTGCTGCGGCGGCGGCGCTGAGCGTGACACGCGAGCCCGGAGCCGCGGCCGCAACCGGCGGCGGCTCCTTTGAAATCAGAGGCCTCTGAATGAGCCGGTGGTCGGTTGATCAAGCGGCCAACCGCGAAGCAGCCAAGGCAAGCAAAGGGGCGAAGTTGCAGAGGGTCATGCCAAGGGCTTCTCCTTCGCGGCCTTCGCCTTCTTCGCACCGTCGCGGTTTTTCAGCAGGAGCGAGGTCATGGACAAACGGTGGATCGCGGCGGTGGTGATGGCGGCGATGGCGCTGGTGCCGGGCAGCGCGTGGGCGCAGGAGGAGCCGACGTGGTACCTGCGCGGCAGCTTCAACGACTGGGGCCTGACCGACATGGACGAGATCAGCCCCGGGCACTTTCAGGCCACCGTCACGGGACTCGCGCCCGGCGAGCCGTACGAGTTCAAGGTGGCCACCGACGACTGGGAAGACGGGTTGGACTGGCCCGGCTCCGACGTGCGCGTGCTCATGGACGACACCGGCGAGCTTACCGTCAACTTCTTCCCCGAGCCGGCCGACGACGGCTGGCTGCCCGAGGGGCCGCGCGTCGGGTGGGTCGACCTGGGCTGGAACTGGGAGGTGATGGGCTCGTTCAACGATTGGACCGAGCCGGTGGTGGGCCTGACGGACCTGGGCGACGGCGTGCACCAGGGCGAAGTGCTGGTCCCCGAGCCGGGCGACTACTGGTTCAAGCTGCGGATGGAGGACAACTGGGACTTCGCCGTTGGCGACGACCTCGGGCACTTCGCGGGGGACGTGCCCATCGTCACCGAGGAGCCGGACCAGACGCTGATCATCACGCTGGACCTGCCCAACGGTCGGCTCCGGGCGATCGTCGACGAGGCGATCCCGGACATCATCGTCGGCGACATGAACTTCGACGGCGTCGTCGACACGGGCGACGTGGCGCCGTTCGTCCTGGCGCTGACGGACCCGCAGGCCTACCAGGACCAGTTCGGCGTGGATGAGGCGACGATGCTCGAGGCGGGCGACATCAATGCGGATGGCGCGTTCGACACCGGCGACGTGGCACCGTTCGTGCAGATGCTGGTGGGCGGGGGCGCCGCCAGCGTGCCGGAGCCGGGCAGCCTGGCGCTGCTGGGCCTCGGCGGGCTGATGCTGCTGCGGCGGCGGCGGTGAAGCGAGCCGAGCCCGGGCGGGGCTGGGCGGACGTGGTTCGAGCCAAGGGGCGCGGGCCACGTTTTTTTGGGCACGGGCGGCTGCGAGGGATGAGCCGGATGACGTTGCACAAGCGCCGTTGCCGTTGGCTGATGGTGTTGATCGTGGCGCTGGGGTGGGGCTCGGCGGCGGGGCAGGACGTCTCGCCACCGCCGACGCTTCAGCTTTTTGATGCCCGCTGGGAGACGATCGAGCATCGCATGGCCGACGTTTTCATGGCGGGCTACGGCTCGATGTGGGTGCCGCCGCCGTCGCGCGCCGACAGCGGCGGGCATTCGGTCGGCTACGACGTGTTCGATCGCTTCGACCTCGGCGCGCCGGGGCATGAGACGTTCTACGGCACGGAGGCGGGCTTCCGCGCCATGATCGGCACGGCGTCGCGCGCCGGGGTGGGTGTCTACGCCGACTTTCTCATCAACCACAACGGCTTCCGCGACAACACCACGCCCGGGTTTATCGAGGCCGGCGGCTACCCGGGCTTCGTGCTCGAGGACCCGGACGGCGACGCGGACCCGTGGGGCGTGCCGGGGACGCATGGCGACTTCCACCCGCCCATGAGCCTGGAGGACGACGTCTTCGCCGGGCGCCTGGCGGGGCTGATCTCGATCGATCACGCGACCAACCACCAGCTCATCCGCCACCCGGTGGACCCGGACGATCCGCAGAACATCCCCGCCGGCTCGTGGTACAACCAGCCGGACCCCGCCAACGCGCGGTTCTATCCGGACCGCGACCTGGGCGGGCGGACCGCGTGGGACCCGGCGCTGAACCAGCAGGTGACGCTGTACGACTTCAATGTTGATGATCCCATGGCCGGCGACGCCGTGGCGGAGAACGCGATGGGGCTGATCATGCGTCACGCGCGGTGGATGGTGCAGGACGTGGGCGTGGCGGGCTTCCGCATCGACGCGGCCAAGCATGTGCCGCCGTGGGTGCTGAACTTCTTCGACCTGGCGGTGTTCGACGCGATCCCGGACACGCACTTGGACGGCTCGCCGCGCGACGTGTTCAGCTTCAGCGAGGTCTTTGACGGGAACATGGGCGTGCTGCAGGACTACGTGCGCAAGGACATCGACCCGCACGACCGCGGCGTGGTCGGCGGCAACCGCGATGCGCTGGACTTTCCGCTGTATTTCGCGATGCGCGACAACCTCACGGGCAACGGCCTGGCCAACGACTGGCGCGACGTCGTCAACGCCAGCTTCGCCGTGAACGACGACGGACTGGCGAACAACGGCAGCCAGGGCGTGGCGTTCGTCGCCAGCCACGACGACGGCGGGCCTTACCTGGACAACGTCGCCCACGCCTACGTGCTGATGCGCCCGGGCCACGCGGTGGTGTACATGGACGCGCAGGAGTTCGGCGACCGCGACTTCCCCGCCGCCGGCCGGGGCGACGCGCTGGGCGGGCAGTACGGCGACACCATCACCCGGCTCGTCGAAATCCGCCGCACGCACGGCCGGGGCAACTACCTCGACCGCACGCCGGGCGGCGACGCCAAGGAAATGCTCATCTTCGAGCGCGAGAACAGCGCGCTGACGATCCTGAGCAACCGCCTGGACGCGGGCTTCGACAACCGCACGGTGCCCACGGCCTTTGCGCCGGGCACGCCGCTGATCGAGCTGACCGGCAACGCGTCGGACGCCGCGGTCGACCCGCACGACGACGTGCCGGAGCTGCTGATCGTCGACGAGCATGGCCAGGTGAAC
>SLDI01000745.1:0-11863 GCA_007125385.1 Phycisphaeraceae bacterium
CTCGCCACCACGTCGGCTTTCGCCGACCCCGCCGCCCCCGCCGACGCCTCCTTGCCCAGCATCGGCTGCATCACCCCGCACGCATCGATCACCACCTTCTCCGCCAGCAGCGCCGGCGACACCCGCTTGAACGGGCTGTGACCCACCAGCACCACCACGATGTCCGCCCCGTCGAGCGCCTGCTCCAGCGGCATCAGCTCAAACCGCTCGTGCCTGGCCAGGTTCGGCTCCACCACGCGCACCTCGCCCACCCCGGCCGCGACCAGCGCCTCGACAATCTCCACCGCCGGCGACTCGCGCAAATCGTCGATGTCCGGCTTGTACGCCAGGCCCAGACAGGCGATCCGCGGCTGCTTGAACCGCTCCGCCTTCGTCAGCACGCGCTGCACCACCCACCCCGGCTTGCCATCGTTGACCTGCCGCGCGGCGCGCATCAGAGGCGTCCGCTCCGGCGCCGCGCTGATCAGAAACCACGGGTCCACAGCAATGCAGTGCCCGCCCACGCCCGGCCCCGGCTGCAAGATGTTCACCCGCGGGTGATGGTTCGCCAGCCGGATCAGCTCCCACACGTCCAGGTTCAGCTTCTCGCACAGCAGCGACAACTCGTTGGCGAACGCGATGTTCACGTCGCGAAAGCCGTTCTCCACCAGCTTCGCCGTCTCCGCCGTACGCGAGTCGGTCTTCAGCAGCTTGCCTGACACGAACGTCGCGTAGAACGCCGCCGCCGCCTCCGTCGACGCCTCGTCCGCCCCGCCGATGATCCGATCGTTCTCCACCACCTCGCGCAGGATCCGCCCGGGCAGCACGCGCTCCGGCGCGTGGGCGAAGGCCACGTCCGGCGGGCCCAGCCCCGTCGCCTCGCGCACCAGCTCCGCGACCATCTCCGTCGTGCCCGGCGGACTGGTCGACTCCAATATCACCAGGTCCCCTCGCTTCAGATGGGGGCAGATCGAAGCCGTCGCCTCGCGCACGTAGCGCAGCTCCGGTGCCGGCGCGTCGCCGGCCTCGTCCAGCGGCGTCGGCACGCAGAGGATGAACACATCCGCCTCCGCCGGCTCGCCGTGGGCCCGCAGCCGACCCGTCGACACCGCCGCCTGCACCAGGATGTCCAGCTCCGGCTCGACGATGTGGGCCTTGCCCGCGTTGATGGTCTCGACCGCCTGCGGGTTCACCTCCACGCCGTGAACGCTGTACCCCCGCGACGCCAGCACCGCCGCCGTCGGCAGCCCGATGTACCCGAGCCCGACGACGCAGACTCGCTTGTCATTGGCTCGGGCCATGGCTGACGGTTCCTTGCGGAGGCGATGGGGCGCGCGGGTATGGGTTTGTTCGGCGAGGCGGGCGGCGGGCTTTAGGCGGCCTGCGCCACGGCCGGTGGGGGGCTGTGCCCAGCCGATCATGGTACCACCTGCGGCGGCGGAGGGTTCATCAGGTGGCCCGCGCCGCTGGACCGCCGCGTGTCGTTGACCGATGCAAGTGGTGCCGGCGCGGCGCGTTATACTGGAAGGTAGGTCAAAGGTGGCGGGTTCGCGTCTGGTCCCGTCACCGTTGCGCCTCGCCCTGCGGAGTTGACATGGCCAAGCTGCCGATTTCGCTGGTTGTGCTGACGCTGAACGAGGAACAGCGCCTGCCGGGCCTGCTCGAGAACGTCGCGAGCTGGGTCGAGCACGTCTTCGTAGTCGACAGCCTGTCAACCGACCGCACGGTGGACATCGCCCTGGGGCATGGGGCGACGGTGGTGCAGCGGCCGTTCACGAACTTCGGGGACCAGTGGAACTGGGCCTTGGAGAACCTGCCCGTGACCACGGATTGGGTGATGAAGCTCGACCCCGACGAGCGTGTCACGCCTGAGCTCGAGGCTGAGCTCCGCCAGCTTTTCAGCTCCTCGCCGCCGTACGATGTGTATGGTTTCCGCAGGCGCTTGTGGTTCCTTGGCCAGCCCATGCGGCAGACGCAATGGGTCACCCGGCTCTGGCGCACCGGCACCTGCCGCTTCTCCGACCTGCTCGTCAACGAGCATCCTATCGTCGAGGGGATGGAGGGCCGGCTCAACGCGGTGCTCGAGCACTACGACAGCCCCGACCTCGATCACTGGCTCCGCAAGCAGAACCGCTACACGACGATCCAGGCCATCGAAGCCCATCAGGGCAACCGATATGCTCTGGAGCCCCGGCTGTTCGGCAAGCGCCTGGAGCGTCGGATGTTCTTCAAGTGGCTTTACTTCCAGCTGCCGGCCTCCCACTGGTGGATGTGGTGCTACCTGATGTTCGTCCAAGGCGCGGTGCTTGACGGCTATGTGGGCCGCAGTTGGGCCTGGTTGCGTGCCAGCCTGTCTCGCTGGCATGATTTCAAGATGTTCGAGATGCGGTCAACCGGACGGATCCCCTCGCTGCCCGATCCGGAGGTTGGTGAGTACGACCGGCGCGTGCTCGAGTCGGAGATGCAAAGGATCTTGTTTGCCCCCGAGCGCCCCGCCCAGCGGCGGCACGAAGCCGATCGCCGGCTCGCCCAGGCGGCCCGCGAGTTCGAGATCGAGCCCGCGCCGCCGGAACGACGGCTGCACATCGTGCACTATTTGGCGCATGTGGAGATGGAATGGGGCGGGGTCGTGCGCGCCGTGCTGGACCTGGCGGCGGCGTTGGCGGCGCGCGGGCATCGTGTCACGCTCCTCGCCCAGACCGCGCCCGACGTGCCGGAAAGCTGGCGGCACAACACGCCCGGCAAGCCGCGCGTCGTCATCATCGAGCCGCCGACGGTTCCCGGCGGTCCGCTTGGGCGGGCGGCGAAACGGACCGTGGAAACGTTGATCGGCCGGGCCGACGTGGTGCACCTGCATGAGGTCTGGCATGTACCAGTGCTTCAAATTGCCGCCGTGGCGCGGCGTATGGCTGTGCCCTACATCGTCTCGCCGCACGGAACGCTCTCCTACTGGCCCATGGAGCAGAAGCAGCTCAAGAAACGGGCGTTTCTGTGGACCGGTGGCCATCGCTATCTGGATCGCGCCGATCGCCTGCTGTGCACCGCGACCGAAGAGGTCAATGAGTCACGGGCGATCGTGCCGCGCGGCCGGTTCGAGGCGATGCCGTTGATCTGCGACCTGACCCAGTTTCATGAGTTGCCCGGGCCGGAGCTGGCCCAACGCACCTTCGGCGACGCCCTGGCCGGCGACGATTTCCGGGTGCTGTACCTCAGCCGCATCAACCCGAAAAAGGGCGCCGACGTGCTGGTCGACGCCATGGGACTGCTGGCGAAGCGCGGCTTGGCGTGCAAGCTGCTCGTGGCCGGCCCCGCGCTGCGTGAGGAAGAGAAGGAGTACGAGCGCCTGCTTCGCCGCAAGGCGAAGGAACATGGGTTGGGAAACCAGATCTTCTTTCTGGGCATGGTGCGCGACCAGGTCAAGCTTTCCTTGTATCAGGCCGCGGACGTCCTGGCGCTGCCGACGCACATGGAGAACTTCGGGCTGGTCCAGACGGAGGCGATGGCCTGCCGGACACCCGTGATCACCACGCGCGGTGTGGCGATCTGGCGCGAGTTGGCCGAGGGGGGCGCCCACATCGTCGACCGCGAACCCGCCGCCTTCGCTGACGCCCTCGAGCAGCTTGCCGCCTCGCGGGCTTCGCTGCCCGAGCAGGGCGAGCGGGGGCGGCGGTGGGTGTACGATCTGCTGGCCGTCGACAAGGTCATCCACCGTTATGAGCATTTGTACGCTGATCTCGCGGGGCGCCGGGTCACGCCCGATCAGGACGCCGCGGCCATGCCCGCCGACGCCACCGAAGCGAGCCGACCGACTTAGCGTGTGATCCACCTGCGGAACAGTCCCTTCATGCTTCTGGATTCCTGGAAAAGCCCCGGGCAACTGCGCATTGCGGTGGCGTCCTGGTTTCGACTCGCCGAGGCGGGCGACCAGTTTGTGTCCTACCCGTGGAGCGTGCATCTGCTCTGGGCGTATGTTCGCCGCGTCGGCGTGGCCACCGTGCTGAGCAAGATCCGCTCCCGGCTGCTGGAACGCCGCCGCAACGAGAAGCTCGCCGCCGTGGGCACCGGTATCGTGCTCGAGCCGGCCGATGGCTCGGCCTTGCGGCCGGGCGATGCCGTCGTCTTCTTCGCCTACAACCATCCGCCACAGCCGACGCGCCTGTGCATCGAGCCGGCGTTTGTCATGCCCGCGCCGGCCGGATCGCTCACGCTCATCCAGGACGCGCCCGAACCGATGACGATGCCGGCGGCGCTCCAGCGGTACGTCGGCTGGTCACCCTACGGCGGGATCGAGCTCGACACCGTTGCCGTCGCCGAGGGCCTCCGCGACCTGGTCGCTCAACTCAGTACCGAGCCGGCACCCGAGGGCACCATCGACATCGAGCAGCAGAGATCCCAGGTGCGCGAGTTCACCCCCAACCCCGACCGGCCCCGCGCCGGCCAGCCCACCGCGGTCCTCTTCGGCCTGGGCAACTACGCCAAGACCCAGATCATCCCCAATATCCGCAAACACCTGGACCTCGTGCGCATTCACGAAGTCGATCCCCACCAGCTTGCCTCCTTCGGCCGTTCGACGACGCTTGGGCTGGACACGTCGCCACTGCCACGTGACGACACACCCTACGACGCCTGGTTCATCGCCGGCTACCACCACACCCACGCCGATCTCGCCATCGCCGCCCTGGCGCAGGGCGCCTGCGCCGTGATCGAGAAGCCCATCGCCACCACCGTCGACCAGTACGCCAGGCTGCGCCGCGCCATCGACAACGCCGAGAACCCCCGCTACTTCGCCTGCTTCCACAAACGCTACTCCCTGCTGCACGACTGGGCGATGCGCGACCTGCCCGGGCCCGACGCGCCCGTGGACATGCACTGCATCGTCTACGAGATCCCCGTACCCCGCCTGCACTGGTACAACTGGCCCAACTCCGGCACGCGCATGGTGTCCAACGGCTGTCACTGGCTCGACTACTTCCTCTACGTCAACCGCTACGCCACGCCCACCGATCTGACCATCGCCCCCCTGCGCGGCCACGACCTGCGCCTCCACGTGCGCCTGGACAACGGGGCGCACCTGACCATGGCCCTGACCGATGCCGGCAGTTGCCGTACCGGCGTCCGCGAGCACGTCGAGCTGCGCAGCGCCGACGTCATGATCCGCATGACCGACGCCTCCGACTACCACGCCGAGAAGGGCTACCGCGTCCGGCGCCGTGGCCGGACCAACCCCAAGTCGGCCTACGCCCGCATGTACCGCCGCATCGCCCACGCCATCTCCCAGGGCCTGCCCGGCGACAGCGCCGACACCCTGCTCTCCTCAGAACTCACCCTCCAGCTTGACCGGATGCTCCGCGAGCAGCGTCGCCAGCAGACCCCTTCCGCCGCCGCCGCGGCCCCGTCGCTCGCCACGCCGGCCTAGGCTCCGTCCGAAAAATGGGTGCCACGGCTTGACCGCGAAGCGGCAAGCCGTGCGGCGGCCGACGGAGGCACGGCTTGCCCTTCGGGTCAAGCCGTGGGACCCCCACTCCTGCGGTTTTTGGACGGAGCCTAGCCTCACCCGGCGCTCCGCGCCGGCCTCTGCCGACGCAGCGCCGCCCCGATCCGCCGCCAGTCGTCCGGCCGCGGCACGATCGCCGCCGCCAGCACGCCGTAGACCATCCCGTACACCGCCCCCACCAACGCCAGCCAACCCAGCGTCCACGCCTCGATCCACTGCCCCGCGATGATCAGCACCGGCAGCGCCAAACCCGTCGCCACGGCCGGCCTTAGCAGCGGCCGATACAGCCGCCACAGCGACATCTCCAGGCAACGCGCCCCCACCGCCGGGATCACCACCCCGTGAAACACCACCATCGCCGCCGAAAACGCCAACGCCGGGCCCATGTAACCCGACCCTTCCGGCAGCAGCAGGATCAGCGTCACCGCCAGCACCGGGTTCACCACCCCCCCCGCCAGGATCCACCATGCATATCGCTGCACGAATCCCGCCCCGTACAGGATCCGCACCCACCCGTCGCTGATCGCCCGCACCCCGATCCCCAGCGCCAGCGCCACCACCAGCGCCGCCGCCTGCGGCAGGTACGCCTCGGGATCCTCCAGCCGGGGCCCGACCCACACCGCCAGCAGCGGCTCGGCCAGGATCACCGTCGCCGCGATCGCCGGGAACACCACGAGCCCATGCAGCCGCGTGGCGTGGTAGACCAGTTGCCCCATCGCCCGCCCCTTGCCGGCGCTGAACCGCGTCGACACCGCGTCCAGCCCGTGCGTCATGCCCATCGCCACCATGCGGCTGTAGCTGGTCAGTTGGATCCCGAGCCCGAAGAGCATGTTCCCGACCGTGCCGAAAAAGAGGTTCATCACAATCGCCGAGACGCGCACGTGCAGCGTCATGGCCACCACGGTGATGACGTTCCACTTGCCCAGCGACAGCAGCGACACGATGCCCGCCCGCGTCACCTGGCCCGGGGCGAAACGCAGCCGGCGATCGCGCAACCCCAGCGCCAGCGAGAAGCCCACCGACACCAGCACGTCCAGGGCCGCCGCGATCGCCCCGAAAGCGATCACCGCCGCGGGCACCGACAGCGGAAACGCGATGATGGCCGCCACGGCCACGAGCTCGCCGGCGCGGCTGCACACCCGCCGGGCGTTGAACCCCACCATCCGCTCCGTGACCAGGTACATGTTCAGCCACGGGGCCAACGCGATGAACACCGCCAGTTGCACCCCCTTGGCCAGCAGGAACCACCGGGCGGCGACGACCAGCTCCTCGGGCACGCGCAGCAGGTCGACCACGGCGGCCAGCGCCCCGAACGCCGCCGCCGCGAGGCCCGCCCCGGCCAGGCAGGCGGCGACAGCGGCATTGAAGGCAATGGCGAATTGCTGCGCATCGCCATCGTGGTGAGCGGTGCCCAGCTCACGCACGAGGCTGTGCTGGACGATCTCCCGGCCCATCGCCACCAGGCCGACACTCGCCCCGAGCAGGACGATGAGCCCGAAAGCGTGCGGCCCGACCTCCCCGATGAGCAGCCGGGTGACTGTCAGACCGATCACCAGCGTGGCGGCGAGCCGGCCATAATTGGCCACGAGGCGGAGCAGCGTTCGGCGGGTCTCACTCAAGGGGGGCTCGGGGTAAGGCAGCGGAGTTTAACAATCTGAGTAGCTTCGGTTTGCAGAGGATTCCTGATATCATGGTTCGCCGGTCGCGGTCCGTCGGCGCGTTGGGTAAATCGGTTGCGGACCGCCAACCGTGAGTGAACGTCGGCTTGCCGCGAGGCGATATAGATTACTCAGGAACCCCAATGCTGGCGCGGCCAGACCGGGCTCCCGGGAGGCTCCGGTCCGATAATTCGATCGCCAACGAGTGTTAATGGGCGACGGAAAGTGTCATGGTACTACTACTAGTTGCAGTTATCGCGCTGGCGCACCTGGCTTTGCTGGTTGCGTTCATCCGACGCGGCGCCAACGCGCTGTTTCTTGTGGGCGCCGCCTTCATCGTGCTGGCGCCATTGTCGGTCGCCAGTGATCTCGTGCACCTCGATCTGGTCAAGTATCTGCGGATCTATGTCTCCTGCCTGCTCTTCGGATTGGGCTTCCTCTTCTTCTTCTACAACTACCGCCACTTCGGGATCGCGTCCTGGCTTCTCCTGGCTTTCTGCGCCCTGTGGACACTGTCCGCCTTCTGGAGCGACAGCCCGCAGTACGCCCTCATGTACAAAGGGCTCTTCGCGTTCGTCGTGGTCAGCGGGGTCATGCTCGCCTACTCGGCTCACACGGTCAAGGACATCCAGATCGGCGTACGCTGGCTGGTGCTCGGCGGGCTCGTGGTCACCGTCCTGTTGACCCTCGAGTGGGCCCGCACCCCGGGCGCCGTCTCGCAATTCGGCCGGCTCTCCACCTTTGGAATGAACCCCAACGCCGTCGGCCAGGCCATCGGCGCAATCCTCCTTCTCGCGATTTATCTCGCCCTCTACGGCCAACGCTCCGGCTTCAAGTTGCTGGCCTATGGCCTCATACCGCTGGCCATCCTCCTCCTGATGGCCTCCGGCAGCCGCGGGGCCGTCGGCATGGTCGTGATCGGCGCCTTCCTGCTGGCCCTGCCCAGGGTCAAGAACCCCAGCGTGCTGGTCGTCGCGACCCTGGTCATGGCGATCTCCCTCTTCGCATTCTTCCGATATGTCGATCCCGGCGGCGCCGAACGCCTCGCCCAGCTCGACTTCGAAACCCGCCACAACGTTTGGTCCGAAGGATGGGAGCTGTTCCGCGAGCAGCCCGTGCTCGGCCACGGTTGGGTCTCCCGGCCCGGGCGCATCGCGGGCGAGAGCACACGCAACCTGCACAGCGCCTATCTTCAGGTGCTCGCAGAAACCGGCATCGTCGGGTTCCTCTACTTCCTCGTCGCCATGACCCTCATCGGCCTCCGCGGGCTGCGGGCCATGATGAGCCTGTCACACGCCCCATACGCCCGGCCCGTTGCCATCCTCGGGACCGCGGTCGCGTTAAGCGTCCTAGCCCACATGGTCGTCGAGTCCGGCAGCCTCGCCGGCACCACGATCAATGCCATGCTGCTGGGATTTGCCATCGGTTCGATCGACCGCGTGTACGAGTCGCCCCAGTCCGCGATCTCGTCCGCGCAGATCCCGCCGCCGTACCCGGCGGCCATCGGCCACGCCACAGCCCCGCACACGATGCCGCCCCGCGCATAGAGACCCGGCGCGGTGCCGACCCGCGGGTTGCCACGCCGGCCTGTCCGCCAGGGCTTGGGCAGTTTGTCCGCGCGGCTGACCAACGCGACGATCCGGCCGCACGGGCAATCCGTATCAATCCTCCGGCAACTCGTCCAGCCAGCGGCGATCACGCTCGTAGCCCCCTTCGATCAGCACATCGCCGAAATGCTCGTCGAAGACCTCCCCCGCGGCCCGATTGAAGTAGTTGCGCCAGTCACCCGCCTGTCCCTTGCGAAGGTAGGAGGAGGCGTCCTGCGTACCCTGGCCGCGCCCGCCGGTTTGACGCCGGAACGAAAAACGCTCAATCGACTGCTCTGCAATCTCGTAATCCGGCGGCTCATCTGCAAGTTGAGCCATCGCCTCGGCAAGGACCCGCGGACCATCCGCAAGCAGGTCCTCATACCGGATCATCGGCACATCGTCTCGCCCCGCCTCCACGTATCCGCGATAATGTTCCGCCCAGTTGTAGCGGGTGCTTCTCGGTCGTTTGGCCTGGTACTCGATCACTTGCGGCAGGTGTTCCCGGACCGCCTCCTTATCACGAATCGGCGGCAGGTTCCGGCGCATTCGGCGCGGAATGCGCGGATTGAACCGATCCGATCCCAGCCGGCGCAACATCGAAAAATATCGCGACACCATCACATCACGCCCATCGCGCAAAACGAACACGCAGTTCCGAAAACCGGGGCGCACCAACTCGTGCCCGTGAATAACCGCGGGGAATCCCAGCGGTGTGACCGGCCCCCGCGGGTAAGGCAACTGAAAGTAGTCGGCGACCAGTTGAGAAACCCACGTCGTACCGCTCTTGGGATACCCCACAACGAAGATGAACGGAAAGCTGTCCGGGAATCGGGTTCCCAACCAGAGCGAAATACGGTGCGCAACGGCGGCAGCCCTGCCGCGCCAATAGGTCCGCGGCAAGTTCTTTACAACTCTGCTCATCATATAGCCTCTGTGGAACACCCTGTGTCGACGTGAACGCTGCTCCCCATGTATCGGCTGTCATCCCGCGAAGCATCACGTCCTCCAGTGGCGCAAACACAGCCAAAACCAATTTCACTGAGCCCAGTATTTCTTCGATTATAATTAGGTGGGGCGCCCTTTGGAATTTGTGGATCGGTGCTGTTGGTCTCGGAGACGTATATGGGCTGGACCTTCGATAAACCTCAGTTCCGCGTTTGCCGGCTGCTGGGGCAGGCCTTGAAGGGACGGCCTACGTGAACGTCCCGGATCGACCTGTCTTGATGGTCGGCCCGACGCGCAGTGGGAAGACCGTTTTGTGTCGGCTGCTGGCCACCCAGGCGGATTTCCATCATTTCGAGGAGCCGATCGGGCTCTGGAACATCGGCAAGAAGGGCCGGAAAGACGACGCCCGCGACGCGGACGAAGCCACGCCACGGGTCGCGCACCGCATTCGCACGAGCATGGCCCGGCGCCTGGCTGAGGTCGGTGCCCGTCGCTGGGTCGATGATTTGCCGCATCACGCCTTACGCATCGCCTTCTGCCTGCGCGTGCTGCCGGATGCCCGCCTGATCCAGGTCCTCCGCGACGGTCGCGAGTCCGTGCCGGAAATGATCGGACTGTGGGGTGCGGACGACTCGCTACGCCGGGTGGTGACGCGAAAACTGGCGGGGCGCAATTGGCGCTCGCTGCACTGGCCGAGTTTGCCAGGGATGGCATTGAAATGGGCGGGCAACCAGGTCAGCCGGAGGCTACTGGGCCGGCGGCGCAGTTGGGGCCCGACGGTGCCGGGTCAGGTGGAGTTCAGCCGTGATCGGTCGATCGCGCAAATCGCGGCGTTTCAGTGGAGTGTCATGGCGACGATGTCGCTCGACGGTGTCGCCCAGGCGCCGCCCGAGCAGGTGCTGACCGTTAGGCGGGAAAATCTGCTGGCCGATCCGGCGGGCGAGGCGGAGCGCATCGCGGCGTTTGTGGATACCCCCGCACCGCCGCTGCGCGACCTGTTCACCCAGCGCATCGGGGTGGGGGCGAGTCCGAAGCTCAAAGCGATGCGCGAGTCGGTGCCGCCCGAGGTCTGGGACGAGATCCTCCCGATCATCGCACCGGTTCAGGCACGGCTCGGTTATGCGTGAACGTGCCCGCGGCCGCGCCGGCAGCCGGAGGGCGCTCAGCTTTCTGGTGCCGACACCCGGGTGGGAGCCTTCTTGTGCCGTTGCTCCAGCGTCGCCGCCATGTTCCAGAATGCATCGGTCCTGCCCAGCAACGCCCTGAACCGTTCCACCTCCGGTTCCAAGGCTTCCGCCAATTTTTCGAGCGTTTCCGGCGATGGCGGAATCGGGTCTTCTTCGATGCGCGGCAGGAAGGTGTGACGGACCCATTCGATCAACCCGGCCGGCAGCATGGGCCAGAGGATGCGGCGGTAGATCGGGTTGTCGCGGATGTAGCACCAGGCCCCCCGGGTGACCGGGTGGCCCTTGGACTTGTTGAACACCCGCGTTTCGTCGACATCGCACTTTGTGTCCGTCACGCCAACGAACCGCGCCGCCGCGTCCGCCGTCGCCTGCCGGTTCGCCACGTAATCCTCGAAGCGGATCACCATCACCGCCTCACGCCCGAACGTCTCCAGCCACGGCTCAAGCTGCATCGCATAACGCGAATACTCCAGCAGCGTCGGGTTCCGCTCCAGCGCCTCGTCAAAGCTCCGCGGCAGCTTCCCGCTGTTGTACGAATGATGATGCTGGCTCACCGTCCGCGCGATCGGCTCGCGGACGAGGTAGATCAGCCGCACATCCGGGCCCAGCAGCTCGCGCACCCGCCGCGGGCAGCCGGGGTAGGTCGGCAGCTTCGTGTAGTCCGTCGACGCCTCCCCCGCCTTCTGATCGGCGCGGGCCCGGCGAAAGTGACGGGCGTAATCACGCCGCCCCGCTTCCGTAAGCACCTCGTCGCGCGTCAGGTGGCCCAGTTCCTTCTTGCGGGGAAAGAAGATCCCCGGGTTCGTCTCCAGGTCGCGGAACAGCGTGGTCGTGCCCGCCTTCATCGCCCCGATGATGAGAAAGTCCGGCAGTCGCATGGCCAAAGCATTGTAAGCGTTCACACCGATCAGAGCAGCAAGGGAGAGGTCCGACCCATGAAGTGCGCCCTCACCGCGTCGGCGATGAACGTGTAGGCCGACCGCTGCTGCTGCCGACACGTCTGCAACACGC
>SLDI01000508.1:0-3173 GCA_007125385.1 Phycisphaeraceae bacterium
CCCCCACCCCCGCCCCGCGCGCGACGCAGCAGGCGTCGGCCGACCTCGTCGATGCGCGGCTGAAGCTGTTCCAATGCAAGCTCGAGCGAACTGGTCACCATCAGGGCATCCCCGAGGCAGGCGGCGATCCTCTCTCCCTCCCATACGTCGGCCGAATCCCCCGCGTGCGTGATATGAACGCGCCGGCCGACCCGCCGCGGGCCCTCGGGGTGTCATGCCCTCTCGTCCGATGTCAGCGCCGCCTTCAGGCGACGCGGACGACCGGGACGGATGACGCCCCCGCCATGACCGGCGCCCACCGCAGTCGTGAGCCCGCCTCCCCCAGAAGGCGACGGCTTACCCCTGACCCCTAGGCTGCCTCCGAAAACCGCAGGAGTGGGGGTGCCACGGCTTGTCCCGAAGGGCAAGCCGTGTCCCCGTCGGCCGTCACACGGCTTGCCGCTTCGCGGTCAAGCCGTGGCACCCACTTTTCGGACGGAGCCTAGCCTCTGTCATACGGAAACCGCTCATGCCACGGCGTCTGCGACAGCTCCACCAGCAGCGCCGCCAGGTTCTCCGCCGCGCTGTCGATCAGCCGCTGGCCCTTCTCGGCCGTGCTCTTGCGCGTCTCGCCGCCGGCGGAGATCGGCAGGTAGACGTGCCACGGCCGGACGAACTCCGCCGACGCCGTGGCCAGGTGCTCCAGCGTCGGCGCCGCGACGGGGAACGCGTCGAGCTTGTCCGTGCGCACCAGGTCCGGTCGCAGGTGCAGCATCTGCGACGTCTCGCTCTCGCCGCCATGGTCCGACCGGTGCTCGATGCCCAGCTTCGCCTCCTGGTCCGGCAGCATGAACCCCTGCACCAGGCACACGAACGGCGCCTCGTCCGGCGGGCGCAGGTGCATCTGCTCGCGCAGCACCGCCCGCATCGCCTCCGGGTTGCCCCCGTGACCGTTGACCAGCACGATCTTGCGCACCCCGTCCGCCTCCAGCGCCTCGATGATGTCCAGCAACACCTGCATCAACGTGCGCACGCCGATGCGGCAGGCGAACGGGAACGCCTTGAAGTTCACGTTGTTGCCGATCGGCAGCGTCGGGTACATCAGCACCCGCCCGCCGCGATCGTTGGCCCATTGCACCGCCCGGCGGCACACGGCGTCGCACTGGAACACGTCCGTGCCGTAAGGCAGGTGCGGGCCGTGCGGCTCCGTCGACGCCACGCCGATCACCACCACCTCCGGCGCCAGGGCACGCACGTCGTCGACCGTCATCGTCTCGAGAATGCCGGGGATATGTCCTTCGCTCACGCCTTGGCCTCCCATTGAAAGAAATAGCCACAAATGAACACAAATGAACACGGATAGGGGAGGGAGGAAGCGCGAAACATCAGACTTATTGACGTTTGAATGGTCGCTTTAACGGCAGGTCGTGGGGTGCCACGGCTTGTCCCGAAGCGCAAGCCGTGCGCTTGCCGACGATCGCACGGCTTGCCGCTTCGCGGTCAAGCCGTGGCACCCTGAGCGGCGCCAACCAGTGGTGAAGCCAACCGATCAAAGGTCAATAACACCCCCCCTCCGTTGCTGCCCTCCTGCCTGTCCTGTCTTCCGCATCCAATCCTTATCTGTGTTCATTCGTGTTCATTTGTGGCTATTCCGTCACGGCGCCTCCTCGACCGGCGGGATGTTGCCCGTCGTCCGCGGGCCGATACCGAAGAACCACCAGTCCTCGCGCTCGGCCCGGCCGAGGAACGGCCCGGAGCTGGCGACGATCTCGCCCGTGTCGCGCCAGTACGCCACGATCGCCACGCTCGCGAAGCTCCGCTGGCGCAGGTTCTTCAGTATCGCCAGCTCCGGCGTGATCACCGTCCCGCCGGTGATGTCCACCGGCCCCGTGTCCGGCGAGGCGGGCACCAGCACCGGCGGGATGCCCAGCAGGTAGTCGAACCGGTCGATGCCCACCCCGCGCGTGCGCATCTCCACGATCACCTCCGCGTCCTCGCGTCGCTCGGCCAGGCGCACCCCGTTGAGCAGCAGATGCGCCCGCACCTCGCCGATGACCATCTCCCGGTCGGTCGACTGGAAGTACCGCGGGTCCACGTACGCCACCCGGTCGCGCAGCGGCGACGCCGAGAGCTGCTCCACCGCCCGGGCGGCGGCCTCGGAGAGCAGGAACTGCTCGGTGGCGGTGCGCGGCGGGTCGGTCGTGCGGATCGTCGCGCACCCGCCGAGCATCGGCACCAGACACACCGCGACCAGCGCGACGGCGGGCAGCAGGCGGGGCAATGCAGGGGCATCAGGCTCGGGCAAGGTCCATCCTGGTTCAGGCGTTCGGTTCGGCTCCAATATAGGCCTCAGCCGCGCGCCCGGCCAGCGCCCCGCGACCGACGCCCCCGCTTCGCCCTGCCCCGCGCCGCGCCGGGGCCGCACCGCGCCGGCCTCGCCGCCGCTCGTTTGTGCCCCGCGACGCGGGCCCTAGAATGGCGGCTCTGTTTTCCTTGGCCATCGGGAGTGAGCGTTGAGCGAGCGTGTGATTGTCACCGGCGCCGCCGGCCGGCTCGGCCGCGTCACCGTCGACGTGTTGACCGAGCAGGGCTGGCACGTGCTCGCCACCGACGTGCGCCAGGCCGACCAGGGCCCGCCGGTGCACGTCCTGGACCTGCTGGACACCCCGGCGGTGCACGACTGGATCGCCGCCGCCGACGCCCACGCCATCGTGCACCTGGGCAACCATCCGGCGCCGAGCCAGCGCCTCGGTGAACCGGGCCTCTACAACGAGAACGTGGCGATGAACATGAACGTGTTCCACGCCGCGCATGAGCAGGGCATCGTCAAGATCGTCTTCGCCAGCACCATCCAGGTCATCGCCAGCCAGATGCTGCGCGACCGCGGCATGCCGCTGCCCGTGAAGGTCGCCTACCTGCCCCTGGACGGCGATGCCCCCCCGCGCCCGGGCAGCACCTACGGTTTGAGCAAGCTCGCCAGCGAGCAGATGCTCGACTACTTCGCCCAGTTCGGCCCGATCCAGGCGGTGTCGCTGCGCTTCCCCGCCCTGCCCCCCAACCTGGACCGGCTGCGCAACCGCCCCCGCCGCGCGGGGCCGGACACCATCGGCCAGGCCTTCGCCTGGCTGACGCGACGCGACGCCGCCCGCCTCATCGACGCCATCCTCCGCGCCGACCTGCCCGGCCACCGCCGC
>SLDI01000141.1:0-3172 GCA_007125385.1 Phycisphaeraceae bacterium
CAGCGCATCAGGACCGTCGTCAGGACGGACCAGCTCCGAGCGCTGAGCGAGCCAGCGCTCGGCGTCGTCGGCCAGCGTTTCAGTGACGACGACGCGCGGGCGATCAGGAGGGGACATGGTGGCAGGGGCGGTCCTGGCGAAACCGCGAGCGGCCTACGCGTAGTAGGCCGCGTTCTTCTCGATGTACTCCGCCCACTCCTCGGGCAGGTCCTCCTCGGGGAAGATGGCGGTGACGGGGCACTCGTCGACGCACAGGCCGCAGTCGATGCAGGTGTCCGGATCGATGTAGAGCATGTCCTCCTGCTCGAAGTCCGGCTCATCCTGGGTCGGGTGAATGCAGTCCACCGGGCACACGGCCACGCAGGAGGTGTCCTTGGTCCCGATGCAGGGTTCGGCGATGATATGGGCCATGGGGGTCAACTCCATCCCTTGGGGGTTGAAGCAAGTATAGGGCGCCCGGCGGTGGGGGCCAAGCGGAGGGGCGGGGGATGCGGAATGCAGAATGCAGAATTCGATCCATGTGGCTGGCGCGCGATTTATCATAATTGGTGTTGCAAAGCGCGCGCGGTGGGTTATAGTGGGTGGCATCACCCATGGAAGGAGCACCCCACATGGCAGGAAGCCTCCCCGTCAACGAGTTGGTCACCGGCGACTGCATCGAGCGCATGGCGTCGTGGCCGGCGGACAGCGTCGACCTCGTCTTCGCCGACCCGCCCTACAACATCGGCTACAGCTACGACAAGTACGACGACCGCAAAGCCGACGACGAGTACATCGCCTGGACGCAGCGATGGATCGACGGCTGCACGCGGCTGCTCAAGCCCAGCGGGTCGATGTACATTCTCATCGGCGACGAGTTCGCGGCCGAGACGCGGCTGCACCTGAAGCAGCTCCAGCGCGACGGGCAACTGCTGTTTCGCAACTGGATCATCTGGCACTACAGCTTCGGCCAGCGCTGCAAGGCCAAGTTCAACCGCAGCCACGCGCACCTTTTCTATTGCGTGGGCGCGGCGGCGCTGGGCAGGAACAACCAGGCGCGGGCGGACATTGTGAAGAACCCGCCTTTCACGTTCCATTACGACGCCGTGGCGGTGCCTTCGGCGCGGATGACGACGTACAAGGACGCGCGGCAGAACCCCAAGGGCAAGCTGCCGGATGACACGTGGGTGGCGCGTTTCCCGGCGGTGAAGGACTGGCACACCCGGCCGCCGGAGGCACAGGAGGAAGGGTACTTCGCGTCGGACGATGACACGTGGGCGCAGTCGCGTCTGTGCGGGACGTTCAACGAGCGTGTGGCGTGGCATCCGTGCCAGCTTCCCGAGGCGCTGCTGGAGCGGATCATCCGGGTCAGCTCGAATCGCGCGGACGTGGTTTTCGATCCGTTCGCCGGCTCGGGCACGACGCTGGCGACGGCGAAGCGACTGGGGCGCAAGTGGCTGGGGTGCGAGCTGAGCGAGGAATACGCGGCCAAGGCACTGGAGCGGATTGAGGCGGTGCGGGTGGAGCGTGGTGGGGGGAGCAAGGCCGGGGGCGGCCGTGGGGGCGATGTTGAGGCGGTGGCGGTGGCGGGTAAGGGGGACGGGTCGCTGTTTGGGTAGGGTGGTAGGCCGTCGCCTTGAGGCGACGCTTGGCGTTGGGGGGCAGACGAGGGGTATTCGCACGTTTAAGGGCCGCCGGAAGGCGACGGCTACCGGGCGGCGGGCGGGCCGTGCAAACTTGGGCGCTGGATGGTTTTGTTGGGCGGCGTGGTGGCTCGGGCCCGCTTGGGCCGATAGACTCAAGTAAGGGATCTCTTGTATGGTGGATGGTATCTATGGCTGCCAGCGATCACGATCCATCCAGGCCGCTGCATCTGGACGCGAAGCAGGACGCGGACCGCGTCGTTGTGCTCACACCCGAGGATGAGGATCGCTTCGTCAGGTCATGTGCCTGGGTGGTGGAGGCAACGAAGCTGGGCATCAGCCGCGATGTCTGGCTGCGGGAACTGCACGGGCTGCTGTCGCACGTACGGGCTTGGGCGCAGAAGCACAGCCGATTGGTCAAGCGTGCGTATGCCACGCACCGGGACGCGCAGGTCGCCATTTACGTGGTGCCGCAGGCAGGGCGGTTCGATTTCGATCTGAGCGAAAAAGTCACGGAGCTGGATCTGGAAGTGGCGGAGAAATTCCAGGCCTGTCCGTGCGATGTGCTCCAGATGCCCGACAAGCCGTTGGCAGAGTTGGAGCAACTGACGGGCAACCACCTGGCGATCCTCATCTATGGCGACGGCAGCGCAGCACAGAGCCAAGTGGCTCCATAACCGGGCGTTTCTCGCGACGATTGACGACGCGTTCGCCGACTGGATGGCGACGGTCATGTTCTACACGGCGCTGCACGCCGTCGAGACGCTGTTCGCGCACGATGGGACGCATGTCCATGGCGGTCATGGGCCACGCAACCAGACGCTCAAGACGTACAACCGCTACAAGCAGGTCTGGAAGCACTATCGCCCGCTGTTCGATGCCGCGCGGACGACGCGCTACGAAGCCGACGCCAACGAGTGGATTGCCGTGCAGGACGTCAAGTCCCGGCTCGCCAGCGACCTTTACCGGGTCGAGGCGTCGGTGGTGAAGCTGACGAATCAACCGCTCGAACTGGCTCGACTGTGGCCATAGCTCAGCTCGGCCAGGTGCTCAGGTTGTCATAGCTGACCTTCGCCGACTTGATCGGGTCGTCGTCGATCCAGTTGCGGTCCTGCTCGACGACGAGGTGGCGCACGCCGTGCTGGGCGGCCTCGGCGACCATGCCGCGCAGGTCCAGCACGCCGGTGCCCACCTCGGCGAAGGTGTTCTCCGGGGCGCGCGTCATGTCCTTGACGTGGACCAGGGGCATGCGGCCGGCGAGCTTGCGCATCCACTTGAACGGGTCCTGCCCACCCTTGGCGACCCAGTAGAGGTCCAGCTCGAAGGCGAGGCCCTTGCCCTCGTCGGTGAGGATCTGCATGCCGGTCGAGCCGTCGGGCTGCGGCTCGAACTCGAAGGCGTGGTTGTGGTAGCCGATGGTGATGCCCTGGTCCCGGGCCTTGGCGGCGGCCTCGCTGAGCAGGCGGGCGGCTTCGCGGAAGCCTTCGGCGTTGCGCTGGTCCTGCCCGAGCACCGGGCAGACGACCAGGTCGTAGCCGAGCAGCTTGGCC
>SLDI01000324.1:0-3170 GCA_007125385.1 Phycisphaeraceae bacterium
CATCCAGCTGCCGGAATCGGTGATCAAGGAGCCCTGGACCATCGAGTACTACGGCAACGTCGATGTCAGCGGCGCGCGGGCTGGCATCGTGGATCAAACGCGCGAAGACCTCCTCGTCGCTCCGGGTCTCTCCCTGCAGGAGCACGGCGGCATCGGTCGGCGCGACTTGGATCGCCTGACCCAAGGCCGCCTTGAAGGGCGCGCTGCGACCGACGATTTGCCCGCGCTCCTGCAAGGCGTCGAGAGCGTCGCGCAAGCGATCCGCTTGCCGCTGCAGCTGATGGATGCGCAGCTCGGCGTCGCTCAGGGCGTACACGTCGCGCAGGATGAGGGTGTAGGAGGCCGCTGCCGCGTCGCCTCCCTGGGAGAGGGTCGCCTCGAACTCGAAGGTCTCCCCGTCCGCGCGCCGGCCGCGCAAGTGACCGCCGATCCAGGCCCGCCGCTCCCTTGGGGTCGCGTGAAAGCGTGCCATCAGATCCCGGACGATCTGGATGCTCTCGTCCGTGAGGTAGTCTCCCAGGGTCGTGGGAACAGTGCCCCTGCGATCGCCCTGGAACATTTCTCGGGCGGAGGGATTGGCGAGATGTACGCGCAGCTGCGCGTCGAAATCGACGATGCCATCGAGCGCGCCGTAGGTGTTCAAGGCTGCGGCCAGCTCCTTGACCGGGGCGCGGAAGAAGTCCACCCCCGTCGCCCTGGAGGTGCCGCCGAGGATGCTCAGCAGGGCGGCGTTGTCCTCGGTAAGCCGCTCGCGGAAGCGGGCCTTGGAGTCGTTCGGTCTCGCGGTCACAGGCTGTTCCTCCCAGCACGCCTCGACTCGAATGTCCGGCGCATCGACGCGAAGGAGCGCCATGTAGTCATTGCGCCCTTCGTTCCGGTACCTGAGACGCTCAAGATTAGGTCGTCGGCGCTATCTCCTCCTGGAATGGGCGATCATCTCTTCCCCGGCCGGGCCTCGTCTCCCCAGACCTGGTCCAGGCGCGAATAGCGGCCGCATCGGGTCACGTAGAACCGGTAGCGCAGCGGATTCTTCTGATAGTAGTTCTGGTGGTATTCCTCCGCCGGGTAGAACGTGGTTCGCTCGAGGATCTCAGTGGCGATCGGTTCCTCGAAGCGCCCGGACTGTTCCAGTTCCTCCTTTGATGCCCGGGCCGCCCGGTATTCGTCCTCGTTGCCGGCAAAGATGGCAGCCCGGTAATGGTCGCCCCGGTCGCAGAACTGTCCCCCGCCGTCGAGCGGGTCGACATTGCGCCAGAAGGCGTAGAGCAGTTCCTCGTAGGAAACCCGCGATGGGTCGTACTCGACCAGCACGCTCTCGTAGTGGCCGGTGCTGCCGGCGACCACCCGTTCATAGGATGGATTCTCGACATGGCCACCCGCGAAGCCGGACGTGGTCGCGACAACACCTTCGACTGCATCGAACGCCTCTTCGACGCACCAGAAACAGCCACCCGCAAACAGGGCCGTGGCCCGTTCCTCGTCATCGGCAAAGCCGGTTGCAGGGGCCAGCAGGCAGGCCAGCAGCAGGACAGGGATCGACAGTAGTCCCCGAATTGGTATCACGGTCGGATTCATTGTTCAGCCTCGCAGTTGTGGCAGCGGCTCGTCGACCGGCACGAAGCGCAGGGCGAGCCCGTTGTTGCACCAGCGCTGGCCCGTGGGCCTGGGGCCGTCATCGAAGACATGACCCTGGTGCCCCCGGCATCGGATGCAGTGGTACTCCGTGCGCACCATCCAGAGCTTGCGATCCGCCTTCGTGCCCAGATGGCCATCGAAGGGCTGGTAGAAGCTCGGCCAGCCGGTGCGACTGTCGTACTTGGTGTCGGAACTGAACAGCGGCAGGTGACAAGCCGCACAGACGTAGGTGCCATCGTCGTAGAGCTTGTCCAGCGGGCTCGAGAATGGGCGCTCTGTCCCGTCGCGGAACAGGATGTCCCATGCGGCGTCGGAGACGTGGTCACGCCAGAACGCCGGGTCGTGCGTGAGGGGCCCGAGATCCCAGGAACGATCGGTCACGGGATGAAACTCGCGTACCTCGACGTTACCCATGGCCGTGCCCGCAGGCAGCATGAGGCTTGCACCCGTTCCGAGCGTGAATAGCAGAAAGTCACGGCGATGCATTCTTGCCTCCCGTTCTTGTGGCCTCGAGGTCTACTCTAGCGCCCTTGAGCAAAGGGCGAAAAAAACCCGTGACCGCCACGAGCGACAAACCGGTTGGCGTGGTCCGACCCTGATGGCCGCGCCAGGACCCCACTGGATGGAATCTAATGGGTGCGTACGGCCGCATCGGCGCCATTGCCGTCCGGAATCCGATTGTTGCCCGTGAGCCAAGTCTTTGCCCGCTCCGCGATACCGCTGACGATCAGGTACAGGCACGGCACGACCAGCAGGGTCAGGAACATCGACATGCTGAGCCCGCCGACCACGGTCAGAGCCAGCGGGCGCATGATCTCCGCGCCTTCGCCGATGCCGATCGCCAGCGGGGTCATGCCGAGCACGGTCGTGGAGGTGGTCATCAGGATCGGGCGCAGGCGGATGGTGCCGGCCTCGACGATGGCGTCGAAGGGTGCGAGGCCATGGCGGCGCCGGCCGATCTCGATGTACTCGACCAGAAGGATGGCGTTGTTCACCACCACCCCGATCAACAGCACCGCGCCGATCATCACCGGGGCGGAAAGCGGCGTCTGCGTGAGCCACAGAACCCCCACCACCCCGATCAGTGACAGCGGCGCCGCGGCCAGGATCACCAGCGGATTGCTCAGCCGTTCGTACTGAACGGCGAGCACGACGAAGACCAGGAACACCGCGAGCAGGATGACCGTGCCCATTTCGCGTTGGGTCTCCTGGATGGTCTCCCACTGGCCGCCGAAGATCAGGCTGTATTGCTCGGGCAGTTCCAGCCCCGCGAGACGCCGGTCGACCGTGGCCATGATGGTTCCGACGTCCGCCACCTGGGTGTTGATGTCGCCGTTGACGCGTACCACGCGGTTCTGGTTTTCGCGCTCGATGTGCGCCGGGCCCTCGCCAAGTTCGAAGCTCGCGACGTCGCGCAGCAACACGGGCACGCCATTGTCGCGGAACAGCAGCAACTCGCCGAGGGTGCCGCTGTCGCTGGCCGCCTCGGTAGGCAGGCGCACGCGCACGTCGTATTCCTGGCCGCCGGTCAGGAA
>SLDI01000699.1:0-3170 GCA_007125385.1 Phycisphaeraceae bacterium
ACCTTGACGCTGGTGCACGTGGGGCGGTTCACCAGCTACGCGGCGGCGCAGCAGGCACGCGAAGCGCTCGGCGACGAGGCGATCGTGGTGCCGCTGGCCGGCCGGCAGTGACCCGGCGGCGGGGCGGCGAGCGTCCGGGGCGGTTACACGTTCAAGGGCCGGCGCGCCGGCGGCCGATGCTGGTGGGGCCGCGCTGGAGCCGCGGTCTTCGTGTTGGCCGGGTGACTCGCAGGGATGCAGGGTCCCGCCGGCGGAGGATCGCCGCGATGAACAAGCAGGAACTGATCGAGCACATCCGCCAGCGCAACCGCAGTGTCAGCGACGAGTACCTGGTGCGTTTCAACGAGAAGGCCCTTCAGAGCTATCTGGATCGGCTGACGCACGTCGTCGGCCGGCGCGGCCGGGACAGCCGATGGGTCCGCCAGAGTGACGGCCCGGCGGTGGTGACCCGCGAGGCATCCGGGCGTTAAAACGCCTTCAATCCATTGTGGCCGGTGCCACTGACAAGCCCGTCCTCGGCCTTGTCAGTGCGTGACGCTCGGCGGGGCCGCATGCCGTATTCGCACGGGTGCACGTCAGATTTGTGGCACCCCGAGCGTCGTACGTCATGCCCCCTTCATTTTTGAGTGGCACCCGCTTTTCGGACGGAGCTTGGCTTGGCGGCCTCTTGCCCCGGCTGCGCGAATCGTCGACAATCGAAGGCTGCGGATGCAGTTGCAAGCTTTGATCGCCGGTCAGCCGTTGCGGCTTGTCCGCGGCGCGGGGACGTTGGAGCTCGTCGGGATCACCGACGACTCGCGCCGGGCGACGCCGGGCTGCGCGTTCATCGCGCGCGGCGAACGGGGCCTGGGGCACGTTGGCGAGGCGTTGGCGCACGGCTGCGGCGCGGTGATCGCCGCAGCCCCGGCACCGGCCGATTTGCCGGCCGGGCGCGCGTGGGTGCAGGCGGCGGGCGAGATCGACCAGGCGCTGGCCGGGCGGCTGGCCGAGCGATTTTTTGGCGAGCCGGGGCGGCGGCTGGCGCTGATCGGGGTGACGGGGACGAACGGCAAGACGACGACGGCCTGGCTCGTTCGCCACCTGCTCGCCCACGCCGGTCATCGCTGCGGGCTGATCGGCACGGTGGCGGTGCACGAGGCGGGGGACATGAGCGCGCCGGGTGAGCCGCCGGCGAACACGACGCCCGGGGCGGTGGAGCTGTCGCGGCTGCTGGCGCGCATGGTCGAGGCCGGGTGCGCGGCCGCGGCGCTGGAGGTCTCCTCACACGCCCTTGAGCAGCGCCGCGTTGACGCCCTGCGCTTCGCCGGGTGCGTCTACACCAACCTGAGCGGCGATCACCTGGACTACCACGGGTCGATGGCGGCGTACGCGGCGGCGAAGGCGCGGCTGTTCGAGCTGGCGGGCGACGGCGGTGCGGCGGTGCTCAACGCCGACGACGCCCACGCCGGGGCGATGCGCCGCGCTTTCGCCGGGGCGGACGAGCGGGTGTGGATGTGCGCGGTGGGGCAAGATCGCGCCGACAAGGCCGCGGACGGCCTGGTCAGTGGCATCCGTTGCGTGGCGCGGATCGTCCGACTGTCGTCGACGGGCAGCGAGGTGGTGCTGGCGGGGCCCTGGGGCGAGATCGACGTGACACTGCCGCTGGTCGGCCGGCACAACGTGGCCAACGCGTTGCAGGCGGCGGCGGCGGCGCATGCAGTGATGGGTGTTAAGGGCGAGGCGCTGGCGCGCGGGCTGGCGTCGGCGACAGCGGTGCCGGGCCGGCTCGAGCGCGTGGCGCACCTGGGCGCCGGGCGCGAGCCCGGGGTACTGGTGGACTATGCGCACACGGACGACGCGCTGGCGAACGTGCTGGCGGCGCTGCGGCCGCTGGTGCCCGGCGGGGGGCGGCTGGTGGTCGTGTTCGGCTGCGGGGGCGACCGCGACCGCAGCAAGCGGCCGCGGATGGCGCGGGTCGCGGCGCGGTGGGCCGACCGCGTCATCGTCACCTCCGACAACCCGCGGACGGAAGACCCCGGGGCGATCGTGGCGGAGATCGCCGCCGGCTTTACGCCGGGCGACCCGCCGCACGAGCTGATCGTCGACCGTGACGCGGCCATCGCTCGCGCCATCGCCGAGGCCGGCGAGCGGGACACGGTGCTGATCGCGGGCAAGGGCCACGAGGACTACCAGGTGGTCGGCCAGACGAGGCAGCCGTTCGACGACCGCGCGCACGCGCTGGCGGCGCTGCAACGTCGCGCGGGACGAGTGGCGGGGCGTGTGGCGGGGGCGGGGGGTGTGGAATGAGCGCGACCGCGCCGTCGGCGCTGTTCACCGCGCGGGGCATGGCCGAGGCCATCGGCGCGGCCGCGTGGCATGTCGAGCCCGGGCAGCCTGACGCGACGATCAGGGGCGTGAGCACCGACACGCGCACGCTGGAGCCGGGGCAGGCGTTCGTCGCGTTGCGCGGCGAGCGATTCGATGCCCACGCCTTCGTGGCCGACGCCCTGCGTGGCGGGGCGGCGCTGGCGATTGTTGATGCGCAGGGGCGGCTCGACGACGACGCCCATCGTGAGGCGCGGCGGCGGCAGGCCGGGATCCTGGCTGTCACAAGCGACGAGGCGGGTGGTGGCGGTGGTGGTGGCGGGGGCGGGCTGTTGGCGCTGCATCGGCTGGCGGGCGCGTGGCGCGGCGTGCTCGCGGACGCCGGCTGCCGGGTCATCGCGGTGGCCGGCTCCAACGGCAAGACAACGACGCGGCACCTCATTCACCACGTGCTCGACGGTGCGCCGACGGGGCGAAACACCACGCTCGCCGGCCGGCAGAGCCCGCGCAGCTACAACAACCACATCGGCGTGCCGCTGACGCTGCTGGCCGCTTCGTGCGACGACGACTTCGTCGTGTGCGAGCTGGGGACGAACCACGTCGGCGAGCTCGCCCCGCTGGCGGCGTTGGCCCGGCCGGACATCGGCGTGCTGACGTCGATCGGGCGCGAGCACCTGGAGCACTTCGGCAGCGTCGAGGCGGTGGCACGCGAGGAGGCGACGCTGCTGCCGGCCATCGCCGCCGACGGCTGGGCGGTCGTGCATGACGAGGCGTGGACGCAGCTCGAGGCGCTGGGCCTCGGCACGCCGGCGTGCGAGGTGATGCGCTTCGGCAAGGACAGCGCGGCCGCGTGGCGGCTGGTGGCG
>SLDI01000466.1:0-3169 GCA_007125385.1 Phycisphaeraceae bacterium
AAAATGAAACTGTCCTTCGGCGCGGCGAGGACCTCGGGCAGCCGGTACAGAATCGGCTTGGGCGGGCCGGCGCAGACCCAACCATCACCCTCGGGTCGAATCCGCCCGAACTTCTTCGGGCCGTCGGGGGACTCGCATCGGATGACCGCGAAGGTGATGCCTTGCCTGGGATGCTCGTACTCATACTGCGCGGCAGCCCCCGACGGCAGCCGCCGGCCCATGCTCCGCGATCACCCCCTCCCAGCTTTGCGCGAACGCTTCCACGAGTTTGCCGAACGCCTCGGCCTGGGTCCAGCGGCGTGACTGGTCCACGGCGTTGGCGCGCGTCCAGGTGTTGGCGCGGCGATCCGCGGTGGCGGTGGCCTCGGCCGTGGCGTAGACGTAGCCGTTGCGCGTATCGACGAGGATCGCCGTGGCGGTGGTGACGGCTTCGGCACGCTTGCTGGGCAGGAAGCCGAGCGTGACCAGGTCGATGGGGCTGGCGGTGCTGGCGACGTTGGTGTCGGTGTCAAACGTGTAGATGAGCAGCATGTTGGCGCGCAGCGCCGCGGCGGCGGTGCGCAGGTCGCGGTCGCTGTCGAGGCGGTTGGGAAGCACGAAGCGGTTGAGCGGCGCGACACCGGTGACCATGGGCAGCTCGGCGCGGCGGGCGTGGGCCTCCTCGGTCTCCACGTCGCGTGTTACGACGAGGCGGAACCGGCCGGCGCCGATGGCTCTTGACGTGCACGATCGGCAATTGGCCGCTTGGACGCGGGCGACTGCCAGGCGCGCGGGGAAGCGGGCCAGGGCGGGGCGGCCGAGCATGGCGCGGATGTGGTCGTCTGTGGCCTCGGCGATCTCGTCGTCGGTCATCTCGGCTGCGGCGCGGAACAGGGCCATGCCATCCCCATCGTCTATCGCCACCCACGAGGCGGACGTGACCGGTCACGAGGTCAAACCGCCCGGTGACTGCGAGCTGTGCCACTGCGTCGGCGCTCAACCGGCCGGCGCGCTGCCGCAAAATGGCTTGCGTGACTGAGCCGCCGCTGCCCGCACCCACGGGTGCGAGCGCGGCGCCCTACTCCCCCGAAGCCTGTGCAGGCGACCCCGCCCCCAGCTCACTCGCCCGCTTGACCACCTGATAGTCCACCCCGTCCAGAGCCCCGGCCGTGCCGAGCTGCTGTGAGCCGAAGTGCCGGGCTGCGCAGGCGATTTTCATGTTCTCCACGCCGCGGCGCTCGCGCTCTTTCAGCGAGCCCTTCGTCTCGGCCACCAGATACAGCCGCGGCTCGCCGGCCTCGTCCTCCATCACCACCGCCCAGTCGGGGTTGTGCTCGCCCAGCGGCGTGGCGATCTTGAACCAGCCAGGCAGCTTCATGTAGAACTTGACGTCCTCCCGGTGCTCCAGGTCGCGCACGAAATCCCGCTCGACGTTCGAGTCGCACCCGATCCGGTCATACAGGGCGTTCTCCGCCGGCTCCGCGTGCTTGCTGAACAACTCGACCAGGTCCTCCTCCTCGATCCGGCTCATATCCCACCACGCGCCGTCCTTCTCGTACTTGATCCCCTCCACGAGCTGGTCCAGCAGCCGGTCCTTCAGCGCCGCCACCGCCACGCGGGCGAACTCGTGCGGGTTCTGCACCAGCGCGCGCTGCTGCTTCGTCCGCCGGACCACCTCCAGCAGCGTCGCCCGCGTCAGGCGCACGCGCGGCACCGTGCGATCCATCAGCTCCACCATCAGCTCAAGCAGGTTCGGCAGCGGCCCCCGGCCGGTCAACGTCGCGGCCGTGCGCGCCGCGCGCGTCTGCGCCGCCTCGAACCCGGCCTCGCCCACCGTCGCCACCGCCTCGGTCACGGTCACGCGTGGCGGCTGGATCGTCGCCCGGTCGATCGCCGGCACCGCCTCGGCCAGCAGCCGCTGCGTGTCCACCTGCACCGAGTAGCGCGTCTTGTGCCGGATGCGCTCCCACAGCTCCTTGAACTCCGGGCTAAGCAGCCGCTCCTTGCGCAGTCGGGCCTTGGGGCCCTTCGCCGGCGGCGGAGGCGGCGGCAGGATGCCCTCGCCGTACTCCTGGGCGATCTTCGCCCGCTCCGCGACGGTCAGGTCGCCGATCGGCTTGCCATACCGTGCCTCGATCTCCTCCTGGTACTCCTCGGCGATCTCGCTCTGCAGCGTCGCCACGTACCGCTCATAACTCTCGTTGGCGATCACCGTCAACACGTTGACGCGTTCGTCGCTGAGCTGCCGCCCGGCCTGGTCGCGCGCCAAGCGCACGCCGCGCCCCACCTCCTGCCGTTTGCGCATCTCCGACGCCGACTGGTTGAGCGTGCAAATCTGGAACACGTTGGGGTTGTCCCACCCTTCGCGCAGCGCCGAGTGCGAGAAGATGAACGCCACGTGCTTCTTCCGCCGCGTCTCCTCATCGTCGCCATCGTTCGGGAAGCTCAGCAGCGCCTCCTTATCCTTCATGATCAGGTCATAGGCCGCAGTGTCGTCCTGGCTCTCGCCGGTGGAGGAGTCCCGCAGCTCGATCTCGCCCCCCTTACGCCGCTTGCTGGCGAAGTACGCCGCCTGCACCTCGTCGGCCGACAGGTCGCGCCACGCCTTGTCCTCCGCCTTGAGCCGGTCGAACGTCTCATCGAACAGCCGGCGGATCATCGGCTCATCGCCGGCGTAGTTGTCCACGCGGTCGATGAAGAACAGCGACAGCACCTTCACGCCCTGGCTGCGCAGACGCTCCTGCGTCTTCAGGTGCGTCTCAATCGTCTCCTCGATCTGCGCCCGGAAGATGGCCTGCTTATCCGTGCCGATCTCCTCGCCCACGTGCAGCTCCACGTCGCTCGGCGCGAAGCGCACCAGCCCCTGCACCGGATCGACCGTGTCCACCTCGAAGCCCGCGTAGTCGCTGCGCCGGGCCTTGGCCTCCAGGCTGTCACCCGGCTTGACCGTCACCGTCGCGGGGGCAACGGTTCCGTTCTTGCTGAGCCGATGCACGCGCAGCTTCGCCGTCGCGCTGCCCCCGCGGGCGTTGACCGCCTCCAGCCGCACGAACGGCCGGGCCTCGTTGCCCTCCGCCACCACCGACGCCACCTTGATCCGCTTGACCAGCCCCTGCCGGTACGCCTGGTACGGCGTCAGCCGATACACCACGTTGTACGGCACGCGGTGCGTCGCGCTGTAGCGCAGCGC
>SLDI01000043.1:0-3166 GCA_007125385.1 Phycisphaeraceae bacterium
CAGTACCTGCGTACGCCCAACGACCGGTTTCTGCTGGTGCGCATCGTGCCGGAGCTGGACGCCGAGGCGATCAACCCCTCGCGGGCGGCGATCGCGGCGGTGCGCGGCGTCGCCGACGCCTTCGCCGAGCAGCACCCGGACGTGGCGTTCGGGCTCACGGGGCTGGAGGTGATCGAGCACGACGAGACCGCCGCCGCCATGGCCGACTCGACCTGGGCCAGCATCGCGGCCGTGCTGCTGATCGCCGCCCTGCTGATCGTCGGCTTCCACAGCTTCCGCGTGCCATTGCTCATGCTCGCCTCGCTGCTGGTCGGCATCGCGTGGTCGTTCGGCTTCATCACGCTCGCGGTCGGCCATCTCCAGGTCATCAGCGTCGTGGTCACCGTCATCCTGCTGGGCCTGGGCGTGGCGTTCGGCATCCATCTCGCTTCGCGCTTCGAGCTGATCCGCCACGCCTACCCCGACACCGAGGCCGGCTTCGCCGACGCCCTGCGCGACACGCTCCAGACCACCGGCCCGGCGCTGGTCACCGGCGCGCTGACCACGGCCGCGGCGTTCGCCACCACGCTGCTGACCGACTTTCGCGGCGTCGCGGAGATGGGCCTGATCGCGGCCACGGGGATCCTGCTGTGCCTGCTGGCGATGTGCAGCGTCTTCCCGGCGCTGTTGCGCGTGCTCCGCCCGCGCCACCGCCACGTCAAGAGGCTCACCGCACGCTCGGTGCACGTCTTCGACGAGCGCTGGGTGATGCCGTTCGTGCGCCGGCCGCGCACCACGCTGGCGGTCGCGGCGCTGGTGCTGGTGGCGTCGGCGGTGGGGATTTCGCAGATGCGCTTCGACTACAACCTGCTGGCGCTGATGCCGCGCGGCATCGAGAGCGTCGACTGGCAGCAGCGCATCGCCGAGCAGGGGGGGCAGTCGATCTACAGCGGCGTGAGCATCGTCAGCTCGATGGCCGAGGCCCGCGATCTGGCGAGCCTGTATCGGGCGCTGCCCGACGTCGCGGGCCAGGGCGGGCTGGGCGGCGTGGGGATGCTGATCCCGCGCGACGAGCGAGCCAAGCACGCGGCGCTCGCCGAGGCGCGGGCGGCGCTGGAGCCGGCCCTCGACCGGGCGCTGGCGGCAGGGGAATCACCCACCCGGGAGGCGGGACCGGCAGAAGGCGATGAGCGCGACGACCTGCTCACGCGCGCCGCCGCGCTGCGCTGGGCGCTGGCGCAGGGCGCATCGCGTGTTGATGCGGAGCTGCGCCCCGCCCTTGCGCGGCTGGAGGCGGCGCTGGCGGAGCTGGTCTCGACGGGCCACGGGCTCGATGAAGCCGAGCGGGCCGCCCGCCTCGCCGCCCTGCGCGCCGACTACACGCGCTACCGCGCCGAGGTGGCGCGGCAGATCGACGCCGCGCTGAACCCGTCGCCGGTGCGGGTCAGTGACCTGCCTGCCGAGCTGCTGCGCCCCTGGGTCGCCCGGGCGGCTGACGGCACGCCGCGGCTGGCGCTGGAGGTGTTCCCGTCTCTGCCGGCGGGCGTGACGGACCCGCTTCAGCCGGAGTTCCTCGGCGGCTTCGTCGAGCAGATGCGCCGCGTGGACCCGCAGGTCACGGGCACGCTGGTGCAGCTCTACGGGTCGGGCGAGCTGATCCGCGTTTCCTACATGCTCGCGGGGCTCTACGCGCTGGCGGCGGTGTTCGTGCTCGTCTGGCTGGACTTTCACCGCCTGCGCGACGCGGCGCTGACGCTGGTGCCGGTGGCGCTGGGCTTCGCCGCGACGTTCGGCGTGATGTACCTGGCGGGCGTGCAGATCAACCCGGCGAACATCGTGGTGCTGCCTTTGATGTTCGGCATCGGCGTCGACGCGGGCGTGCACGTGGTGCATCGCTTTCGCCAGAGCCCGCACGCCGACCCGCCCGGGCTGGCCGCGGGCACGGGCAAGGGCGTGACGATGACGAGCCTGACCGCGATCATCGGCTTCGCGGTGCTGCTCGGGGCCAGCCACCGCGGCATGGCGAGCCTGGGGTTCGTCCTCTCGACGGGCATCGCGCTGACACTGCTGGCGTGCTGGACCGTGATGCCAGCGTATCTGGCGCTGCGCCGCCCGACGCTGCCGCGCCGGGTGCAGCGCGTGCGCGACCTGGACTTCCTGCCCCGCCGCGCGGCGGCGCGCCGCGAGACGGTCGAGGTATAAAGCCGGGACCGGTGGTCCCGGGGCGGCGGGGGAGGATGTGCGATGGCAGACGACCTGTGATGGCGCGCGGTGGCGTTCGGCGCCGGCCTCCGCGCGGGGGTTCGCGGATTGCGGTGGCGACGGTGATGCTCCCTGGCAGGGGGGCTTCCGCCGATTCCCCGCGACCAGCGGTCGCGGCTTTTTATGGTAGCGCCGCCTCGGGTACACTGGAGCCATGACGTCGCAGGGCGAGCATGAGCGACGCCGGGTGACATGGAAGTCGGATCCGGCGCAGTGGCACAAGAGCCGGCGCATGGGGCGCGAGCGGTTCGTCCTGACCTACGGCGTGCTGTACTGGGGCGTGCTTACGGGGTTGTTGTGGGTTGCTGCGTTCGGCGGCTACACGGTTCTGGTGGAAGGCGAGGCGTGGGACTCTGCGTTGGATATCCTGCCTTTCGGCCTGACGTGCTTTCCGATCGGGGGCATTGCTTTCGGATATTCACTCTGGTGGTGGACGGAGCGGACATACCGGCGGCGAATGACCGGGCAACTATGCCTGAGCTGCAAGTATGAGCTCCGTGGCACGATCGCCGCGGGCAGCCGGACTTGTCCCGAGTGCGGTTACGAGCAGCCGCGGGAAATCGAGCCGGCGGTGAGCTGGCGGCGCGGGTGATGCGAGACGGTCGCGGCTTTATAGGGTCGATGGCGGCACCGCCTCGCGGTCGCTAACATTAGCCCAATTTGGCCGCGCCCCGCGCACACCGCATCGCTCGCGGCCCCCGCTGCCGACTGCCCCCTGCCCCCTGAACAACCCCCCATGCCCAAGCGCACCGACATCAAGACCATCCTCATCATCGGCTCCGGGCCCATCGTCATCGGCCAGGGCTGCGAGTTCGACTACTCCGGCACGCAGGCGTGCAAAGCGCTGCGCGAGGAGGGGTACCAGGTGGTGCTGGTCAACTCCAACCCGGCGACGATCATGACGGACCCGGAGTTCTCCGACCGC
>SLDI01000093.1:0-3162 GCA_007125385.1 Phycisphaeraceae bacterium
GCCCCAGCCGGCGGCACCGGCGAAGCCGCCGCCGGCCACGCCGCCGCCTCGGCCTCACTGCCACGCCGACGCAGCCGCACCTTGTCGCCTTCACCTTCAATGTCCAGTTCGGTCAGGTCGTTGTCGGCCATCAGCCGCACGAGCTGTCTCAGTGTCTTGATGTCGATCATGGATCGGCAGCCCCTTCTCGGCACGCCCCGCGACGCGCGGCAAGACTCAAATGATGGCGGATTCCAGCCCCGTGGGCAAACCGCTCAGCACCCGCCCACCTCGCGCCGTCACCAACACGTCGTCCTCGATCCGCACTCCGCCCACCCCCGGCAGGTAGATCCCCGGCTCCACCGTCACCACCTGCCCAGGCTCCAGGCGCCCCACGCTCCGCGGCGACAGGCTCGGCATCTCGTGAATGTCCATCCCGATCCCGTGCCCCAGCGAATGCCCGAACTGCCGCCCATACCCCGCCCGCTCGATCACCCGCCGCGCCGCCGCGTCCACCTCCTTCATCGGCCGACCCGGCGCCACCGCTTCGATCCCCGCCCGCTGCGCCTCGAGCACCACCTCGTAAACCTCGCGCAGCTTCGCCTTCATCCGCCCCAGAGCCACCACCCGCGTCAGGTCCGAGCAGTACCCCTCATACCGCGCCCCCCAGTCGATCAGCACGATCCCCCCCTTGCGCAGCCTCGCCTGCCCCGGCACCGCGTGCGGCAGCGACGCGTTCGCGTCCGCCGCCACGATCGTCGGAAAGCTCCGCGCCTCCGCCCCGCCCACACGCATCCGGAACTCCAGGTACGCCGCCACCTCCCGCTCGCGCATGCCCGGCTCAATAAACGCCAGCGTCTCGACAAACGCCCGCTCCTGGATCCGCAGCGCCCGGCGGATCTTCGCCACCTCCCCCGCGTCCTTGACGCTGCGCTGCTGGATCAGCCCGTCATCGAACGTCACCAGCCGCCGCGCCCCCAGATGCCGGGCCAGCGCCTTGCGCTCCGCCAGCGTCACGTAGCCCGGCTGCACGCCCAGCTTCTCGATCCGCAACCGCCCCGCCAGCTTCTTCAGCTCCTCCGCCCGCGACCGCTTGCGCATCACCGCCGTCACGTGCCCCGCCTCGCGCTCGAGCTGCTCGGCGAAGCGGAAATCGCTCAGCACGTGCAACTTCCCCGCCCGCCGACGCACCACCGCCCACGAGTCGTCTCCGACGAAGCCGGTCAGGTAACGGATGTCGCGCGCGTTGGTCACCAGCAGCGCGTCGACCCCCGCCGCCGTCAACCGCTGCTGCACCGCCTTGACCCGCGGCCGAAGCGCTGCCGGCATCGCACGCGTCGCATGGGTCTTCTTCTTCGCCATCGGCTCAGAGTGTAACATCCCGCGGCTTGCCGCTTCGCGAAAAGCCCAGGCACACGGCTCACCACTCAATCACGGCCGTTGGCAGCACACCCCGGACTGCCGTGTGCGATCAGCCACGGACGCGCCGAGCACACCGTGCTCCCCTTCCATACCCATCCTCGGAAATGCCGCTCCCCCCACCGGGTGCCACTGGCGGCTTGTCCGCCAGTGCCTCGGTCGAACGCATCTACAGCAACGTCACGAACACAAGGTGCGCGTCAACCATATCAGAAATGCCGCTCCCCGCGCGTGCGATTCGCAAAGCCCCACATCCCCGTGCTGCGCAGCAGCAGCAGCCCTGCCGGCAGCGCCACCGCCGCCGTGTACGCCAGCTCCAGCGCCCGCGCCACCAACTGATCCGCCGCCGCGAACCCCGCGATCGGCTCGCCCAGCACCACGCCCAGCCCGCGCAGCGACAGCAGCGCCACCGCCACCAGGTGCACCACCGCCCCGGCCGCCAGCACGCACGCCACCAGCGCCAGGATCGACTCGCGAAACAGCAGCTTCCGCAACTGCAGCATCATCACACCCGCCGCCAGGTACCCCAGCGCCATCGGCCCGATGATCGGCCCCTCCGCCAGCGGCCCCGGCTGCAGGTCCGCCGCCACCCCCAGCGCCAGCCACGCCCACGGCACCACCGACGCCGGCGCCAGCAAACCCACGTACACCGCCACCACCAGCAGCAGGCTCGGCGCCGTCGACCCGATCGCCCACAGGTCGCGCAGCCCCGCCCCCAGCGCAAGCGCCACGTAACCCGTCAACAGGAAGATCAGCCAGTTCATCGGTCCAATGCACGCCCGGAGGCCCAACAAAGCCGCGGCTCACCGCCCCGTGCCGCCGTCATCGTGCCGGGGCTCTTCAACGAGCACGCTCACCTGCGTCAGCGCCTCCAGCGGCATGAGCGGGCGGATGATCGCGTGGCGGATCAGGTACGGTTGGCCGGGGTCACGCTGCACCGTCTCGACCCGGCCGAGCACGAACCCCTGCGCGGGGCTCGGCCAGGAGATGTCCGCCAGGTGGGCCACGTCCCCGGCTTCGACCTCCTGCTCCGGATCGTCCAGCTCGGCAATCAGCGCGCCCTGCCGGCGGTCATACGCCACCCACCCCCGCCACTGCCGCGCCGGTGCGCTGCGCGTCGGCGGCACGATCCGCGCCTCCAGACCCGTGTCCGCCGCCGTCACCAGCCCCACGTCGCTGGTCACCGGCCCGGCGCGGCTGACCTGCCCGACCAGGATGAAGCCCCACACCACCGCCTGCCCCGCCTCAACGCCGTGACGCCGGCCGCGGTCAATCGTCAGCGTCGGCTGCACGCCGTCGCCCGTCGACGCGCTGCCCACCCGGGCGCTGACCAGCCGCACCGCCGCCTGATCGCCCACGATATCCCGCGCCTGGCGCAGCATCCGGTTCTCCTGACGCAGCCGCTCCAGCTCCTGCTCCAACTGCGCCCGGTACTTCAGCCCCTGACCCGGATGATGCTCGTCATCCAGCGCCAACCCCGTCTCCGGCCGGCGCAGCGCGGTCGACACCACCTTCAGCGGCACGCTCACCGGCAGCGTCACCGCCGCCAGCACCTCCCGCGGCGGCGATGCGATCGCCGTCGCCACACGCCCCGGCAACAGGCTCATCAACACCAGCAGCGCCGCAATCAGCACCAGCAGCCGCTTCGGTGTCAGCACTCGCTTGGCCATACCAGCTAAAACCTCCCACCACCCAACACACCCTCACCCCCCGTCCCCCTTCCGCATTCCGCATTCCGCATTCTGCATTCTGAATTCCGACCCC